>CALWEE010000040.1 GCA_944376975.1 uncultured Lachnospiraceae bacterium | reverse complement strand
CCGAGATCGACGGCAACTTCTATGAGATATGGCTGGAAGACGAAACGTCCATTACCGCCCGGGCCCAGATGATCAAAGAATACGGCCTGGCAGGCATTGCCGCCTGGCGCATCGGCTACGAAGACAGCCCGAACATATGGACGATCATAAAGAATAATATCCAATAAGGGAAAATATAAAATCAAACAGCGCGGACATATCAAACGCATATGTCCGCGCTGTTTGGTTTTATTCGTGTCTCAGAGCGTCGATGGGATTTAAGTTGGCCGCCTTGACGGAAGGCAAAAGTCCGAAGATGATCCCGATGACCATGGAGAATATGACAGAGAACAGGATGGCCGGTACGCTGATGGCGGAAGGCGTGGAGGATATCCGGGAAATGACTTTCGCCAGGACGATGCCGGCCACGATGCCGATGATGCCGCCAAGGCTTGTCAGGGCGGCGGCCTCCGTCAGGAACTGGCCCAGTATGCGGGATTTTTTCGCGCCGATGGCCTTTTTCAGGCCGATCTCCTTTGTCCGTTCCGTCACCGATACGAGCATGATGTTCATAACGCCGATACCGCCCACCAGAAGGGAGATGCTGGCGATCCAGATCAGCTGCTGATTGGTGGCGGAGCTCAATTCCTGAAGCTGCTTGGCCTGCTCCAGAAGGTCGGAAGCCTTATATTTGATCTCGCCGGATGTGATATGGCTGTTGAGGATATCCGCGCACTGCCGGCCGGCGGACGTCATATCGTCGGTACTGGAAGCCCGTATGACCAGCGACTGGGGTTCATCATAATTGTAGATGATGGGCCAGGCCGCGTCGGGCAGGAAGATCGTTCCGCTGCTGTCGGTCATGAAGTTGTAGTAATCATCGATGGAATTGATGACCGGCCGGAACGCGTTGGATTTCTCGCATAATCCCACGATGGTAAAAGGCTCGCCCTGGATTTCCAGCGTTTTCCCGATGGGGGACGCGCCGGAAAGAAGACTGTCCGCCGTCGTCTGGTCGATGATGGCCACTTTGCGGAACTGGCTGTAGTCCTTATCGGTAAATCCCCGGCCGCTTTTGATCACATAGCCGCAGGTGGAAAAATAGTCCCCGTCGATGCCGAACACCTTCCCGCCGCCGAGGAGGGAGGTGTTGTTGTAGAAGATGTTGTCCGCGTGCTCCCGGGAAAGATATAACGACGCGCTTTCCACGTTTTCCACCTGACGGATATCTTCCATCGTCTCTTCGGAAACCAGCGGGACGGTGGAAGGAACGCCTTCGTATTCCGGCTGGTACTGATAGTCGTTCTGGTAAAGCCGGACTTCCACCGTATTGTTGCCCGAGCCCACCAGGTTTTGTTTGATCTGTTCATTCGTACCTTTGATCGTGGATACGATGGCGATGATGGCCGCGATCCCGATGATGATGCCGAGCATGGTGAGGAATGAACGCATTTTATGGGACCATATGCCCTGAAAAGAAAGTCTGATATTTTCCAGCATGATGTCCCTCCTAATACATGATGTCCGACGTGTCCGGCATATCGGCTTTCACGCCGGGCCGGACGTTCTTCCCGTAGGGGAAGGCGATCAGGTCGTCCATGGTCAGCCCTTCGAGGATCTCCTGGTAGGAACCGTAATAGATCTTGCCGGTCTTTACTTCCTGCTTTTTCAGACGGCCGTTTTCGTCGGCGATATAGACGTAAGGCTGCCCGTCGTCGTCCCGGATATAGGCTTTCGGGATGGTCAGCGGGAATTCGCCCGGAGCCGTGCCGCCGGAAAGGGTCACCTGCACGCTCTGATTGTTTTTATATCCGGATCCGTCGGCGATATAGGCGGTGAACGGATAGCTGGACGTGTTGGGGTTCGTGCTGTAGCCGTCGCCGCTGCTGGAAGAAGGATAGGAGGCGATGGACGTGATCTCGGCTTCGCCTGTCATGCCGGTCTCCATGTTCATGACCGAAATCGTCTGGCCCACGGAAACGCTGTCCAGCATCAGTTCATTGATGGAACTTTTCAGGTAAAAGCCCTCGTCGCTGGAGATGACCATGAAGGCTTCCGCTCCTTCACTTCCCTTTTCCAGGTCGCCCACGGACCGGACCTGGCCGTTGACCGTGCTCTTGACGATGGCGTCGTCGTACTTGTCCTGGAGTTTTTCATATTGGATCACCGCTTCCCGCCGGTCCAGTTCCAGCGTGCGGATGGCGCTTTCTTTTTCCGAGATCTGACGGGACTTTTCCTCCGGCGTCAGCCCGTTGTAAGGGTTGTCTTCCGACGGGACGACGGGTGTCTCGGACGTCTGTACGTTATACGTCTGAAGATAGGTCATCAGATCCATGTCGGCCATATCTTCCGGGTCTTCCTGGCTGTATCCGTCCAGATAAATGTGAAGGTTCCTGTCGGGAACTTTCAGGATGACCATGATGGGCTGGGAGACGAGCCGCTCTCCGTCCGGGCTGTAGCCCCGGATCCGGTTGAGGAAGGCGGCGGTGATGATCGTCTCCGGCGCGCATTTGACTTCGTAGACGTTGCTGGTGCCGTTCTTTAAAAACAAAGTGGTCTTTTCATCCAGTCGATAGACTGTCTCGTCCGGGTCGGCGGTAAGATTGCCGGTGGACATGAGGAGCACGCGGGGCAGGGCGGCCATCGAAGCCGTCGCGCCGTCCGCCGTATCCGGCGTGTCCGCGCCGCTGTCGGTGACCGGCGGCGTATAAGTGGTGGCCGACTGGAGCAGGGACAGTTCCTGCTTGGCCGCGTTTAACTGGATGTCGATGGAGTCGATGGACAGCGCCTGCATCTCCAGATCCAGATTGATCAGAGTGGTGTCATACTGGATCAGAGGCGTGCCCACGGTGACGGTGTCGCCCTCTTTGACGAGGACTTCGCTCAGCACCATGTCCGACTTGAGGAAGACCTCCTGGGTCAGGTCGGTGGTGACCATGCCGTAAATGGAATTGGTGTCGCCCCAGTAGCCCTGGAGCATGGAAACGTTTTCCACAGAGATCCGCGTCCGGGATCTGGACCAGAGGGTATATCCCAGGATGCTGCCCCCGATCAGGACCGCGCACAGACCCGCGCATAAAACGGCGATAACCGGTTTTTTCATGGTGTCTCCCCCTTTCGTTCATATTTTTTGGCGTAAGGCGCGTCGTCGGAAAGTACGCCGTCCCTTATGATGGCCTTGCGCCGGGCATAAGAGGCGATCTCGCCGTCATGGGTGATCATGATGACGGTCATGCCTTCGTCGTTCAGGCTTTGGAAAAGCTCCATGACCTGGACGCCGGACTGGCTGTCCAGGGCGCCGGTGGGTTCATCGGCCAGGAGGATCGAAGGATGGTTGACGATGGCCCGGGCGATGGCGACCCGCTGCTGCTGGCCGCCGGAAAGCTGGTTGGGCTTGAAGCCGACCCGGTCGCCGAGCCCGACCCGCTCCAGGGCCTGGGCGGCCCGTTCACGCCGTTCCTTTTTGGATACGCCGGCATAAATGAGGGGAAGGGCCACGTTGTCCAGAGCGGTCTGCTTGGGCAGCAGGTGGAAACTCTGAAAAACAAAGCCGATATGTTTCAGCCGCACGTCGGACAGTTCGTTTTCCCGATAGCCCAGCACGTCGTGGCCGTTCAGGTGATAACTGCCCGAAGTGGGACGGTCCAGGCAGCCGATGATGTTCATAAGGGTGGTCTTGCCCGAACCGGAGGGCCCCATGATGGCCAGGTATTCTCCGGCGTCAACGGACAAAGACACGTCTTTCAGGACGGGAACGGTCATTTTCCCCTGAAGATAATCTTTGTAAATATGTTCCAGCTGAAGGATCATTCGGTCACCTCCCCGGTGTCGGCGCCGCCCATATCGGAGAAGCCGCTGTCCTGGGCCAGGGCGGCGTCCGCGTTTTTCACGCATGGCGCCCCTTCTTCACAGGAAGCGTCGGGGAAAGCGATGAAATCATCGGTGGTCAGGCCGTCGGTGATCTGATACTCGTCCAGGCCGGCGTCGTATTCGCCCAGGGTCACCGTCCGCTTTTCAAGGGTGTCCCGGCTGCTGGCCGCCCACACGTAGGCGTCGTTTCCGTCGATGACGATATAGCCGCTGTTAAGCCACAGCCCTTCCCGCTGGTCGTTCTGGCCCATGTCCGGTTCCATGAACACATGCTGGCCAAGCATCAGGCCGGCTTCCCCTTCCAGATCCACATAAAAATAGTAGGAAGAGGACAGGGAGGACGTATCGGAGGAAGAATAATAAACATTGGAATTGCTCACCGGGTTGTCCGTGTCGATCTCGGTCACCGTGCCCGGCCAGGTCAGGTCCGTGTCGGTCCGGGAATGGACGATGACCGGCTGGCCGACAGAGATCATGGCCATGTTCTGCTCGTTGATCTTGCCCTTGATCCGGTAGGCGTTGGCGGAAAGGATAGTCATGAAGGCGTTGTCCGTTTCCACGCCGTACATGATATCGGTGGAAGTGCCGTCGTTGACGGACTTGACGATGCCGTCGATCTCGCTGGTCACCGAGGCGTTTTCCAGGTTCTTGCGGATCTGCTCGATCTCCATCTCTTTGCTTTTCTTATTGTATTCCGCCCGCTTGATATCGTTCTGGGCGGTCAGTATCTGGGTCGTGTAAGAGAAGGCTTCGCTGGACGGCGCTTTGGCCTTTTCCGCTTCCAGATATTCGATCTGGTCGTTCAGGGACGTGATGTCGCCGGCAAGCCGTTCCACTTCCAGCTGGGCCTCGCTCAGCTTCAGTTGGGTCTCCTCGGTATCGTAGGCGAACAGAGGGTCTCCTTTTTTGACCGTGTCCCCGGCTTCAACGAAGATCTCCTTGACGGTGCGGTCCGCGTCTTTTTGTATCTTGAGTGTTTCCTGGGGCTCCACGATCCCGCTGAAACGGCTGGCGGCGCCGGTATCCATGCCGGTGATGGCGGCCACCGAGGTGGTGTACACGCCGGTATCATCGGAGGCGCCTGAAGAACGGCGCAGCAGGAAAAAGGCGCAGAGGCCGGCTGTGATGAGGGATACAACGATGCAGGATGTGATGATGATGCGTTTCTTTTTTATGCTCATAGATAGCCTCCGTGTACAGAATTTTTAATCCAGTATAGCATAAAGTGACCGAGTATTTTAGTCCTCTTACAATTCTTTTGCATAATTTAGGAAATTTTAAGGATTGTGAGAGAATTGTAACATATAAAAAAGTTGGATATTTGGGCAAAGTCCGGTTGACACGGACAGAAATATATAATATGATTGAGAGTGCAAAAACCGGGAAAGAGTCAGTAATCCTTCAGGAAGCGTTTCAGAGAGTCCGGGGCGGTGGAAGCCGGGTACCAGTACTGTAGCGATGAATATCCCTCTGGAGTTGCAAACCAAACAGTATCCGTCATCCGGGCGGCTACCCAGTAAGGGCGCCGGCATCCTGCCGTTATCAGGAGCGCGTATGTCAGTATGCAGCACAAGGTGGTATAGTGAAAGTGAAAGTATGGGCTTTCATCCGTTGTGATGAAGGTCCTTTGTTTATTTTAACAGGAAAAAGGAGGAGTCATCGTGTACGACAAAGTTTCAGCGAACCTGAATTTCGTGGAAAGAGAAAAAAAGGTTGAAAAGTTCTGGGAAGATGAACATATTTTTGAAAAAAGTATCGAAGACCGTAAAGGTGCTCCGGAATTTACCTTTTATGACGGCCCGCCCACAGCCAACGGCAAACCCCATATCGGCCATGTGCTGACCCGGGTCATCAAAGACCTGATCCCCCGCTATAAGACGATGAAGGGCTATATGGTCCCGAGAAAAGCGGGATGGGATACCCACGGCCTTCCGGTGGAGCTGGAAGTGGAGAAGATGCTTGGCCTGGACGGAAAGGAACAGATCGAACAGTATGGTCTGGAGCCGTTCATCAAGCACTGCAAAGAAAGCGTGTGGAAGTATAAAGGCATGTGGGAAGATTTTTCCAAGACCGTTGGTTTCTGGGCCGACATGGATCATCCCTATGTCACCTATGAGAATGATTTCATCGAGTCCGAATGGTGGGCGTTAAAAAAGATCTGGGACAGAGGACTGCTCTATAAAGGCTACAAGATCGTGCCTTACTGCCCCCGCTGCGGGACGCCCCTGTCCAGCCACGAGGTGGCCCAGGGCTATAAAGACATCAAAGAACGTTCGGCGGTGGCCAAGTTCAAGGTGAAAGACGAAGACGCCTACATCCTGGCCTGGACGACGACGCCCTGGACCCTGCCGTCCAATGTGGCGCTCTGCGTGAACCCCAACGAGACTTACGTCAAAGTCCGGCATGAAGACGGGACCGTATACTATCTGGCGCAGGCGCTGGCCGATACGGTGCTCGGCGAAGGCACGTACGAAGTGCTCCAAAGCTACGTGGGAACGGAGCTGGAATATAAAGAATATGAAGGCCTTTATCCGGCCAAACTGAATAAAAAGGCGTATTACGTGGTATGCGATACCTATGTTACGCTGACAGACGGTACCGGTATCGTCCATATCGCGCCGGCTTTCGGCGAAGACGACTCCAAAGTGGGCCGCCGCTACGACCTGCCGTTCCTTCAGCTGGTAGACGGCAAAGGCGAGATGACAAAAGAAACGAAATGGCCCGGACTGTTCTGCAAAAAGGCCGATCCTCTGATCTTAAAAGACCTGGACGAAAGAGGCCTTCTGTTCGCCGCGCCGAAGTTCGAGCACAGCTATCCCCACTGCTGGCGCTGCGACACGCCGCTGATCTACTACGCGAGAGAATCCTGGTTCATCAATATGACGGCGGTGAAAGACGATCTGATCCGCAATAACAATACGATCAACTGGATCCCGGAAAGCATCGGCAAAGGCCGTTTCGGCGACTGGCTGGAAAATGTCCAGGACTGGGGCATCAGCCGGAACCGTTACTGGGGCACGCCGCTCAACATCTGGGAATGTGAGTGCGGGCATCAGCACGCCATCGGAAGCATCGCCGAGCTGAAATCCATGTCCGACAACTGTCCGGACGATATCGAGCTGCACCGTCCCTACATCGACGACGTGACGATCCGCTGTCCGAAGTGCGGCAAGACCATGCGCCGCGTGCCGGAAGTGATCGACTGCTGGTTCGACTCCGGCTCCATGCCCTTCGCCCAGCATCACTATCCGTTTGAAAACGAAGACCTGTTCAAATCCCAGTTCCCGGCGGACTTCATCTCCGAGGCGGTGGACCAGACAAGAGGATGGTTCTATTCCCTGCTGGCTGTATCTACCCTTGTGTTCAACGAGGCGCCCTATAAGAACGTCATCGTCCTGGGACATGTTCAGGATGAAAACGGCCAGAAGATGAGCAAGTCCAAAGGCAACGCGGTGGATCCTTTCGACGCCCTCAAGACCTACGGCGCCGACGCGATCCGGTGGTATTTCTATATCAATTCCGCCCCCTGGCTGCCCAACCGTTTCCATGACAAAGCGGTGACGGAAGGCCAGCGCAAGTTCCTCGGGACACTGTGGAACACCTATGCCTTCTTCGTGCTGTACGCCAATATCGACAACTTTGACGCGACAAAATATACGCTGGAATATGAGAAATTATCGGTCATGGATAAATGGCTGCTGTCCAAGATGAATACACTGGTAAAAAGCGTAGATGAAAATCTGGCCGGTTATCGTATACCGGAAGCGGCCCGGGCGCTCCAGGAGTTCGTGGACGACATGAGCAACTGGTATGTACGCCGCAGCCGCGAGCGGTTCTGGGCGAAAGGCATGCCGCAGGATAAGATCAACGCCTATATGACGCTGTACACCGCGCTGGTGACCACCGCCAAGACGGCGGCGCCCATGATCCCGTTCATGACGGAAGACATTTATCAGAACCTGGTTCGCGGTATTGACAAGACGGCGCCGGAAAGCATCCATCTGTGCGACTTCCCGACGGCCGATGAAAGCCAGATCGACAAGGAACTGGAAAAGAACATGGATCTGGTGCTCCAGATCGTCGTTCTCGGCCGGGCCTGCCGGAATACGGCCAATATCAAGAACCGTCAGCCCATCGGCAAGATGTTCGTGAAGGCGGAGCGGCAGCTGAGCGAATACTATCAGGAAATCGTGGAAGACGAGCTGAACGTGAAGGAAATGGCCTTCACGGACGACGCGAGCGCCTTCATGTCCTACAGCTTCAAGCCCCAGCTGCGCACCGTGGGACCGAAATACGGAAAGAAACTGGGCGCGATCCGGAGCATGCTGTCTGAACTGGACGGGAACGCGGCCATGGACGAAGTCCGCTCCACGGGCCGGCTGATCCTTTCCATTGACGGGGAGGACGTGGAACTTCTGGAAGAAGACCTGCTCATCGAGACGGCCCAGACAGAAGGCTATGTATCCGACACGGACCGGGGCGTCACAGTGGCGCTGGATACCCGGCTGACCGATGAACTGATCGAGGAAGGGTTTGTCCGCGAGATCATCTCCAAAGTACAGACCATGCGTAAAGAGGCCGGCTTTGAAGTGACCGACCACATCTTCGTCTATATGGAAAACAACGCGAAACTGGAAGAAATCGTGAAGAACAACAGCGAGACGATCCGGAAGGAAGTCCTCGCGGAAGAAATCGGCTTTGACGCCGCGGATGGTTATGTGAAAGACTGGACGATCAATGGCGAGAAAGTAACCATGGGAGTAAAAAAAGCTTCACATGAAAGGATTTGAGTCTTTATGAAGAATGATAAAACGATCATCAAAGAACAGAGGAACGTGAAAAAGAACGGACTGGGTCTGGACAAAGAAGCGTTCAAGAAAAAAGTCGTGGAAAACGTCAAATTATTTTACAGAAAAACGGTGGCGGAAGCGACCAAACAGCAGATCTTCCAGGCGGTGGCCTTCGCTGTGCGGGACCTGATCATCGACCGCTGGATGGCGACCCACAAACTGTACGAGCAGAAGGACGTGCGCCGGGTGTACTATCTGTCCATGGAGTTCCTCATGGGCCGCGCCCTGGGCAACAACATGATCAACCTGCTCTGCTATGACGACGTGGCGGAAGTGCTTAATGAACAGGGCTTTGACATCAACGTGATCGAAGACCAGGAGCCGGACGCGGCGCTTGGAAACGGCGGTCTGGGACGGCTCGCGGCCTGCTTCCTGGAATCCTTGTCCACGCTGGGCTATCCGGCCTACGGCTGCGGCATCCGGTATAAATACGGTATGTTCAAGCAGGAGATCGACAAAGACGGATGTCAGGAAGAAGTGCCGGACAACTGGCTGGCCCATGGCAATCCGTTTGAGATCAAACGGCCTGAATATACGGAAAGAGTCAAATTCGGCGGCTATGTCCGCATCGAGTGGGATCCGGAGAAGAACAGGAACCGCTTCGTGCAGGACGGTTACACGGAAGTGCTGGCCGTTCCCTACGATATCCCGGTGGTCGGCTACGGCAACAACGTGGTCAATTCCCTGCGCATCTGGGACGCCCAGCCGATCCAGGAGTTCAACCTGATCTCCTTTGACAAAGGCGACTACGAAAAAGCGGTGGAGCAGCAGAACCTGGCTAAGACCATCGTGGAAGTGCTCTATCCCAACGACAACCATTACAGCGGAAAAGAGCTCCGTCTGAAACAGCAGTATTTCTTCGTGTCCGCAAGCATCCAGAGAGCGGTCAAACACTATAAAAAGAACCACAGCGATATCCATAAGCTGTATGAGAAAGTATGCTTCCAGATGAACGATACCCATCCCACCCTTACCGTGCCGGAACTGATGCGTATCCTTATGGACGACGAAGGACTGGGCTGGGACGAAGCATGGGATATCACGACCAAATGCTGCGCCTACACCAATCATACGATCATGGCGGAAGCCCTTGAAAAATGGCCGGTGGACCTGTTCAACCGCCTGCTTCCCCGTATCTACCAGATCGTGGAAGAGATCAACCGGAGATTCCTCATCCAGATCGAAGACCGGTATCCGAACCAGTACTGCAAGATCAAGAACATGGCCGTTCTTTATGAAGGCCAGGTGCGCATGGCCAATATGGCCATCGTCGCCGGTTTCTCCGTGAACGGCGTGGCCAGACTGCACACGGAGATCCTGGAAAAACGGGAACTGAAAGATTTCTACGAGATGATGCCGGAGAAATTCAACAACAAGACAAACGGCATCACCCAGAGACGTTTCCTGCTCCACGGCAATCCCCTTCTGGCGAAATGGGTAACGGAAAAGATCGGAACGGACAAATGGATCACCGACCTGCCCCAGATCGTGAAACTGGCGCCTTTCGCCGACGACGCGGCGGCCCGGAAAGAATTTATGGCGATCAAGCGGCAGAACAAGATCCGCCTGGCCAAATATATCAAAGAACACAACAACATCGACGTGGATCCGGATTCCATCTTCGATGTGCAGGTGAAACGGATGCACGAATACAAGCGTCAGCTTCTCAATATCATGCACGTGATGTATCTGTACAACCGGCTGAAAGAAGATCCTTCCATGGATTTCTATCCCACCACCTTTATCTTCGGCGGTAAAGCGGCGGCCGGCTACAAACGGGCGAAACAGACGATCCATCTGATCAACCGGGTGGGCGACGTGATCAACAACGATCCGTCCATCAACGGCAAGATCAAAGTGGTGTTCATTGAAGATTACCGGGTATCCAACGCGGAGATCATCTTCGCGGCCAGCGACGTGTCCGAGCAGATCTCAACGGCCAGCAAAGAAGCTTCCGGAACAGGAAACATGAAGTTCATGCTCAACGGCGCGGTGACCCTGGGCACCATGGACGGCGCCAACGTGGAGATCCTGGAAGAAGTGGGCGAGGACAACGCCTATATCTTCGGCCTTTCCTCGGAAGAAGTCATGAACTATGAGGCGAACGGCGGATACTATCCGACCGAGATCTACAACAATGACGCCGATATCCACCGGGTAGTGGAACAGATGGTAGACGGCACGTACAACGGCAGCGA
>CALWEE010000039.1 GCA_944376975.1 uncultured Lachnospiraceae bacterium | reverse complement strand
GGCTCCTGTAGGACCAGTCGGGCCTCCGGCGGGGCCGGTGGGACCGGTAGGTCCGGCAGCCCCGGTTGGGCCTGTGGGGCCCATGGGACCCGTTGCTCCGGTGGCTCCCGCGGGGCCCATGGGACCGGTCGGACCGGTGGGCCCCGGCGGCGGGCAAGGCGGTTTCGGCGGCGGGCAATGACAGTTGCAGCCTCTGCCGCAGCCGAAGCTCTCCGCCTCCGTCATATCTTCATGTGTATATCCCGGATCATTCTCCTTTGAAAAGTATCCTTTAAAGGGATTAAACATGGGATCAACTCCTGTTTTTTCATTCCATTCCGGCTTGCTGCCGGCAAAACCACATGCCCTTCCGGTCATATGGTTTGGTCGACATATCCGGTCAGCCGATCCCTTTTTCCGAAAAATACTTTCTGTTGTAAACCACCCATTCCGCGTCCGGTTTATACCGGCCGGCCTGTTCATTATACATGCAGGCCGTCTTAAGATCGCCCATCCGGTCATAGCACCGGCACAGTTGGATACAGGGAAGGAACCCATGGCAATCCGTCTGTATAAAGCCGCCCGCGGGCGCCGTTTCACGGCAAAGGAGCGCCGCTTTGTACCAGAAAACCGCGTTGTCATACGCTTCCCGGTCAAAAAAATGCCGTCCGATATCGCAGCAGCTTTCCGCCCGCGCCCGATCGAGGGTCAGGCCGAAAAGCAGGGCGTAAAGCGCCTCCTGGTCTTTGCCCAGCCCATACCGGCAATAAGCCAGCTGGCGGGTCGCGTCGATCCGGTCTTCGATCCATCCTTCTTCGCTCCGGAGAAAACGAAGAAAGACCGCTTCCCCTTCCGCCAAACGGCCATGGGTCAAAAGTTCCCTTCCATAATAATAAAGTTGCCGGGCGTCCAACGCTTCCCCGGCTTCGATCATCTTTTCATATATCTTCAGGTTTCTGTCCGGATCGGACGGGGCGATCTTATGGTGCCGCACCGGCGCGTCCACGTACACGACCCGCCCGAATGGCGCGACCGCCTCATGGACGCGGCCTTTAAACACACATCGGCTGTCCCTGCGCAAGATCCGCTCTCTCCAGCAATAAAACGTGGGCCGCCCCTTCTCGTCGAAAGCGGTCTGATACGGGAGCATGATCACATCCACGTCCGGATCGGCCTGTTCTTTCAGCGCTTTCAGCGCGCGGACCGTATCCGGCGGCAGGATGTCGTCCGCGTCCAGCCAAAAACAGTAGTCTGAAGTGGCCTTTGAAAAGGCGTGATTCCTGGCCGCCGCGAAATCGTCCTGCCATTCATATTCAAAAAGCCGGCCGCCGTAAGCCTCTATGACCGCTTTCGTCCGGTCTGACGAGCCGGTATCCACAAGGATCATCTCATCCGCCAGTGTCCTGGCGCTGTCCAGGCAGCGGGGCAGGACGTCTTCCTCATCTTTGACGATCATACATAAACTCCAGGATGGCATAGCCCCTCTTTTGATACAGTCACGCTGCATCCTCAAGTTTTCTTTCTACAGTATATGCGCCCGGCCAATTCCTGTGAAAAAGGTCACCGGACAAGACCCAGGCGGATATCTTTCGCCCCGCCCAGCGTATCCAGCCAGATCTCATACGTTTTAAGCCAGTCCGCCAGATCTTTTTCTCCGGCGAAAGAATAGATGACCGTGATCAGGTCTTTATGCCCTTCCGTCACCATGGCCCGCTCGCTGTCGCTGGTGGGATTGCCGAAGGCCCCCTTATCATCATACAGTACCGGAAGGAACTCGATGTTCAGCGCGTCCCTTCCGATCCCCTGGTAAACGGAACCTTCCGGCGCCCGCCGCAGCCATATATCGCCGGTCAGCCGCGCCCGGTCATAGGTGCCCATGGAATATCCGGAGCTTATGGACACCAGGTTATTGATCTCCACCGCGTTGTTGATCCGGTACAGTCCCCGGCCCTTGACGATCCGGCGCAGCATGGCCTCCGCCGCGTTGCGGTAATGGGCCGGCGCTTTCCCGAGGGCTTTATACGCTTCCCGCGTTTCCCGGATACGCGCAAGCTTGGCGATATCCGGAAGCGTATACGTTTCTTCCAGTCTGCGCGCCGTCTCTTCAAACTGCTCCAGCAGTTTTCCTTCGCTCTTTTTCACGTCCATCGTATAAGTCAGGACGCCCAGCACCGTTTCCGGGCATCGTTCTTTGATATCATTTCCTATATATATGTTCATCGTTTTTCATTCCTCAAAGATCTAATATCTCCGGATCCGGTCGTTGCTGTCGTCCACATGCTTCTCGATGGAACGGATCTCCACGTCATAACCATAGGTGTTATTGACCTGCACGTGGACCGTCTCCCCCACCTTTCGGCCGAATATGGCCTTACCCAAAGGCGATTCGTTGCTGATCAGCCCATTGAGGGAATCTTCCCGGATCGTGGTCACCAGGCGGAACGTTTCATATTCATCGTCTTCCACAAAATAAAGCTCCACCCGGTCGTTCATGCCCACCTCGTCGTCTGCCGAATCCTCGGAGATCACCTGGGCTGTCCGGATCATCCGCTCCAGATAACGGATACGGCTTTCATTCTGATTTTTTTCTTTTTTTGCCGCGTGATACTCAAAGTTCTCGCTCAGGTCCCCATGGCCTCTGGCTTCTTTTACCGCCTGTATGGCTTCTTTGCGGACCACCAGCTTTCGGTATTCGATCTCTTCCTCCAGCTTTTTGATATCGTTTTGTGTCAGTTTGTCGTACATCTGTCTTACTCCTCCCGGCTCCTGTCATGGCAGTATATGGCCCGCCGCCAGATAAAGCCTGTACCATTCTTCCCGCGTAAGGACCATGTCGGACGCCTGGCAGATCTGGCGGATCCGCTCTACGTTCATCGTCCCTGTGATCATCTGCATCCCGGCCGGATGGCGCATCATCCACGCCGTCACGATGGCCGTATCTGAAACCTGATATTTTTCCGCCAGTTCCCCAATGACCCGGTTTAATTCCCCGAACTTTTCATTTCCCAGGAACACGCCGGAAAAAAGGCCGTACTGGAACGGGGACCAGGCCTGGACGGTCATGTCGTTTACGCGGCAAAAATCCAGTATGCCGCCGTCCCTGTCCACCGCGCCGTCTGTCAGCATATTGACTTCCATGCCCTGGGCCACCATCTGGCTGTTGGTCATGCTGAACTGGAGCTGATCGGCCACAAGGGGCTGGCGGACATATTTCATCAGAAGCTGTATCTGGAGCGGCCGTTGATTGGACACGCCGAAATAGCGTACTTTCCCGGAAGCTTCCAGCCGGTCAAAGGCTTCCGCCACTTCCAAAGGCTCCATCAACGCGTCCGGTCTGTGCAGCAGCAGCACGTCCAGATAGTCGGTGTTCAGCCGTTTCAGTATACCGTCCACCGCTTTTAAGATATATTCTTTTGAAAGATCGTACATCACGCCCGGGACAATGCCGCACTTGGACTGGAGGATCAGTTTCTCCCTGACCGACGGCTTCATGCCCACCGCCTGGGCGAACAGGGTTTCACATTCCCCTCTCCCGTAAATATCCGCGTGGTCGAAAAAATTGGCGCCACATTCCAGGCAGGTTTCGATAAACGCCGGAAGATCTTTTTTATCCGCCTTGTTCACGCGCATGCAGCCTACGCCGATGGCCGGCACGTTCAGGCCGCTCGCTCCCAATGGGATCATCTTCATACCGCTCGCCTCTCTTTCATTTTATTTTTTTATTATTATAGCGAATACCGCCATGTTTGTCATCCGGGTTTTTTTGCCCGGATCCGGCCTTTTTTATTGAATTTGGACGGCCGCGCGTTATAATAAAAATATGCACTACGCCTGGCCCGTCCCCTGTGGGAAACACCAGGCCGAAACAAGGAGGAGACTATGAAAAAAGAAATTACCCGCGCGTTCTGTCGGGCGGCGGCCCTGGCCCTGGCCGGCTGTCTGCTCATACCCATGACCGGCTGCCAGGGCAGCAGCCCCGCTTCCGGTCCCGCTTCCGGAAACGAAACCCAGGCCGCGCAGACACAGCCCGCCGAACAGGACATATGGCTGAAAGTAAAAACCGAAGAATTTGGCGAAACCGGCGAACCGGCCAGCGTCACCACGTATGAATACGATGGATACGGCCGGCTTACCCGCACGCTCTACGAAGAAGATCCCGATTACGGGCCGGACACCACCCGGACGGAAACCACTTACAGCTATTCACCGGAAGGGGTCCGCACGGAAAATCATTCGGTATCCACAATGACTTCCGGACTCGGTTATGTCCGCGTGTCCGAACGGACAGAATATTATAATGAATATGGCATACGTACATCCGCCACTCAATCCGTGACCACGGACTACACGGACGATCCTTCCAAAGAAAGCACCCGGACCGAAAGCGAGATCATCTTCTTCTCCTCTCCGGACGGAAAGCAGCGGGCAAACGTGCAAAAAAACCTGGACGATCACACATGTACGTTCCGGGTGTCCGGCAACGTCAGTTCCAAGGATACCTCTGAAAAAACCTATGACGGAGACCTGCTCGTCAAAAAAGTGAGCGGCTCCACGGCCTACGAATATGAATATGACGAAAACAACAACCTGTCCGAATTGACGACCATCTATAATTACGGTACGGACAATGCCTTTTCCATGATCGAAAAATACACTTACGAGCTGCGGACATGCCAGACCGACACGCCGGTCACCTATCCCCCTTCAGAAGATATGGACGTGATCGTCGAAGCTCCGACTTTTGACCCATCCGGCCAGCTTCTTTATACTTACCGGTACGGCTATGACGTCTACGGCAACCAGGCCGGGGCTTACGCCACGTCGGCGGACGGCACGTTCTACGGCGATGAATACAATGAATATAACGCGGACGGCCAGGTCATCCGTGTCTGGACCGATGAATTGATATCGGATATGACTTACAACGATAAGGGCCAGCGCGTACGGGAAGATTACCGGCTGGATCCGGACGGAGAGATCGTCGTCCACGCCGACTGCGAATATGATGAAGCCGGCAATCTGATCCGGCTGACCACCCACGCGGATGATCCCGATTATTCGGACGCGGAAGGAAACGTCCAGGAATACGAATACGATGAAAACGGGCAGCTTTTATACTGCCGAAATTATGACGCGTCCGGCGCCCTTCTGGCCTATGACGCCTACACTTACGCGGAGGACGGAAAGATATCCAAGATCGACACATATGACGGAAACGATAACCTGGCCTATACGACCCAGCCCCAGTATGAGACGATCGCCGTCCTGGCGACAGAAGACTGACCTGGCAAAGCCCCCTGGAAACTCCAGCGGGGCTTTTTCGCGGGTTATTGGGGATACCGCTCCAATATATCTTCAATAAACCGGCGGGCATAAGCGGGCAGGCTTTCCAGCCGGGGATACACAAGATCCACGTCCGAGTCGGTCCCCTCCCCTTCTATGCGGAAAATATCCAGCCGCTCATTGCCAAGGACCGCCCGCCTCGGCACGATGCCTGTGCCCATGCCCAGTTCCGTCAGATGGACCGTGGTCCGGGCGTCGTCGTTCAGGCAGACACAGGAAAACGGCAATCCCTTATCGGTAAACCACTTCCGCACGATCTTCTCCCAGCGCCGGTAAACGATCAGCGGGCGCCGGGACAGTTCTTCCAGCGATATAGACGCCGGAACCGGCCCGCGGCCGTCCTGGCGGGCGCAGACGGCCGCCATGGAATCGGTATACAACCGTCTGCAGTTCATCTTGACCGCCGGGAACGGGCTGCGCACGATGGCCATCTGGATGATCTGGTCTTTTAGTTTTTCCAGAAGGCCATAGGTGTCGGTCTCCGTGATCTCAAAACGCACATCGGGATGCTTTTTCGCGTAAGCGCACACCCACTCCGCCGCCTGGGTGCACACAAGGGACGATACGATGCCGACCCGGACCGTGCCGCCGGCGGCTTCCGCGTGGGACAGCACGTCTTCCCTTATGACCCGGTCCATCTCAAGCAGGTTCTTCGCCCGGTCATAAAGCACCCGTCCGGCCTCGGTCAGCTGGATGGAACGGGCGCCCCGGGTAAACAGGCAGCATCCCATATCTTCTTCCAAAAGCTTCATCTGCAGGCTGAGGGGCGGCTGGGACATGAACAGTTTTTTCGCGGCGGCCGATATGCTCCCCTCATCCGCCACGGTGATAAAATAGTGCAGCCGTTTAAAATCCATCTTCTCCCTCCCATATGTATAAAATATAGATTATATAGTTAAATAATATTTTCTATATAGCTATATTAATGATACAATGGGTAAAGAATATTTTCAAGAAAGGAAACGAGGGAAGATCATTGAAAAAACTGCTCATCTATCTGAAAGATTATAAAAAAGAAAGCATTCTCGGCCCCCTTTTTAAAATGCTGGAAGCTTCTTTTGAACTGTTTGTCCCCCTGGTCATCGCGGCGATCATCGACCACGGCATCGCCGATTCCGATCAGGGCTTTATTCTGGGGCGCTGCGGCATCCTGATCCTTTTGGGCGTCATCGGGCTGACCTGCTCCATCACCGCCCAGTATTTCGCCGCCAAAGCGGCTGTCGGCTTTACCCGGCAGGTCCGCCACGCCCTCTTTAAGCACATCCAGAGCCTTTCCTATACGGAAATGGACACCATCGGCACATCCACGCTGATCACCCGGATGACCAGCGATATCAACCAGGTGCAAAACGGCCTGAACCTGACACTCCGGCTTTTTTTACGTTCGCCTTTTGTCGTGTTCGGCGCCATGATCATGGCTTTTACCATCGACTTTAAGTCGGCCATGATCTTTCTTGTCACCATACCCATCCTTTCGGTCATCGTGTTCGGCATCATGCTCATATCCATTCCTCTGTACAAAAAAGTACAGCAGCGGCTGGACAAAGTCCTTGGCATCACCCGGGAAAACCTGACCGGCGCCCGGGTCCTGCGGGCATTCTGCAAAGAAGATGAAGAACGGACGTCCTTCCTTGACAACAACCGGCTCCTGACCCAGGTGCAGAAATACGTGGGACGCATCTCGGCCATGCTGAACCCGCTCACCTATATCGTCATCAACTTCGCCATCATCATCCTCATATGGACCGGCGCCATCCAGGTCGATACCGGCCATCTGACCCAGGGCCAGGTGGTCGCCCTTTACAACTACATGTCCCAGATCCTCGTGGAACTGATCAAGCTGGCCAACCTGATCATCAACATCACCAAAGCGGTGGCCTGCGGCAACCGGATCCAGTCTGTCCTGGAGATATCCACCTCCATGCCCGACCGGATCGCCAACGATCCTGAAACCGAAGCCAACGCGCCCGCCGTATCGTTTTGCCACGCAAGGCTGCGCTACGCGGGCGGCGGCGCCGACGCCCTGACCGATATCCACTTTGACGTGAAAAAGGGTGAGACCGTGGGCATCATCGGCGGTACCGGTTCCGGCAAAACATCGCTTGTCAACCTGATCCCCCGGTTCTATGACGCCACCGAAGGCAGCGTATCCGTCAACGGCCGCGACGTGCGGGAATATCCCCTTGAGACGCTGCGCCGGCTGATCGGCATCGTCCCCCAGAAATCGGTCCTGTTCCAGGGCACGATACGGGAAAATATACAGTGGGGCAAAAAAGACGCCACCGATGAAGAAATATGGGCGGCCCTTTCCATCGCCCAGGCCAAAGACGTGGTGGCCGGCAAACGGGGACAGCTGGATCACCATCTGGAACAGGGCGGACGCAACCTTTCCGGCGGCCAGCGGCAGCGTCTGGCCATTGCAAGAGCTCTGGTGCGAAAGCCCCAGATCCTCATCCTGGACGACAGCTCATCGGCTCTGGACTTCGCCACCGACGCGGCTTTGAGAAAAGCGATCCGGGAAATGTCCGGACAGACCACCGTCTTTATCGTATCCCAGCGGACCTCTTCCATCCGCCGGGCCGATAAGATCATCGTGCTGGACGACGGACATATCGTGGGCACGGGCACCCACGACACCCTTCTGGAAACGTGCCCCATTTACCGTGAGATCTACGAATCCCAGTATAAAAAGGAGGCGGTGAGCGCATGAAAAAGAAAGTCACGCAGATGGATACATTGAAAAAAGTCCTTGGCTATCTGAAAGCCTACCGCTTTCTCATGGTCCTTTCCATCCTGTTCGCCACCGCGACAGTGGCCCTGACCCTGTACATCCCCATCCTGATCGGACAGGCCATCGACAAGATCGTTGGCCCCGGGCAGGTGGATCTTCCGGGCATATGGCGCATCCTCGTCACCGGCGGCGTCATCATCCTGGCCACGTCGGCCCTTCAATGGATGATGAACATCATCAACAACAAGATCACCTACCAGGTCATAAGGGACGTGCGCAACGAAGCCTTTGAAAAACTGCAGATCCTTCCATTAAAATATATCGACGACAATCCTTCCGGCGAGATCGTCAGCCGGATCATCGCCGACGTGGATCAGTTCGCCGACGGCCTGCTCATCGGGTTTACCCAGCTTTTCACCGGCGTCGCCACCATCATCGGCACGCTGATCTTCATGCTGACCCTGAACATCCCCATCACCATCGTGGTCTTTTTGCTCACGCCCCTGTCCCTGTTCGTGGCCCGTTTCATCGCCACCCATACATACAGTATGTTCCGGCTCCAGTCGGAAACCCGGGCCGAGCAGACCAGCCTGGTGGATGAGGTCATCGGCGATCAGAAAGTCGTCCAGGCTTTCTCCATGGAAAAGGAAACGATGGACCGTTTTGACGCCATCAACGAACGGCTGGAAAAGTGTTCCCTGAAAGCCATCTTCTTTTCATCGATCACCAATCCGGGGACCCGGTTCGTCAACAGCGTGGTCTACGCGGCGGTCGCCCTTACCGGCGCCCTTTTCGCCGTTCAGGGCTGGATCACGGTCGGCGGGCTTTCGTCCTTTTTAAACTACGCCAACCAGTACACCAAACCGTTCAACGACATTTCCAGCGTGATCACCGAGCTGCAAAGCGCGCTGGCCTGCGCCTCCCGCATCTTTGAGCTGATCGAGGAACCGGCTCAGGTACCGGATGACGCCGACGCCGCGACCCTTACCGACGCTTCCGGTCAGGTATCCCTGAGCGATGTATGCTTCTCCTACAGCAAAGACAAGCCGCTCATCGAAAATCTGAACCTTGACGTACGGTCCGGCCAGCGGATCGCCATCGTCGGCCCCACCGGCTGCGGCAAGACCACGCTGATCAACCTGCTCATGCGTTTTTACGATGTGGACGCTGGCCAGATCCGGGTGGACGGCACCGACATCCGCCATCTGACGCGGAAAAGCCTGCGTGGTTCCTACGGCATGGTCCTCCAGGATACCTGGCTGAAAAACGGGACGATACGGGAGAACATCGCCATGGGACGGCCCGACGCTTCCGACGAGGAGATCGTGGCCGCCGCCCGGGCTTCCTACGCGGACAGCTTTATCCGGCGGCTTCCCAACGGCTATGACACCGTCATAAAGGAGGACGGAGGCAGCCTCTCCCAGGGGCAGAAACAGCTTCTGTGCATCTCCCGCGTCATGCTCTGCCTGCCGCCCATGCTCATACTGGATGAAGCCACTTCTTCCATCGATACCCGGACCGAGATCAAGATCTCCCAGGCTTTTGAACGGCTCATGAAAGGGCGCACCAGCTTCATCGTCGCCCACCGGCTCTCCACCATACGGGAAGCGGACGTCATCCTGGTCATGAAAGACGGGCACATCATCGAACAGGGCGATCATGAAACCCTGCTCCAAAAAAACGGCTTCTACGCCACGTTGTACAACAGCCAGAATCTGTAATATAAAAAAAACAAAATTTATTTTCTATTTTAATCTTTCTTTAATGTTTGGGATTTATAGTGTATACACAAAATAAATCACGTATCCGAAAGGATTTCAGAAAGAGAGGTCTTTATGATGAAAAAACGTTTTGTATTATTTGCCGCTTCCGCTGTTATCGCCGCCCTTTTGACCGGCTGCTCCGACATGGCTTCCGCCGTCGGCCAGACCACGGCCGTTGTCCCCCAGATGGAGACCGCCGCCCCGTCAGCGGATGAAACGACGGCCCCGAAGGCCCAGACATCCGCCCAGGCGGAAACGGCCGCTCCGGCTGAAACGACCGGAGGCGCATCCGCCTCTTCCGGCGCGGTCACCGAAGACGCCGCGAAAAGCGCCGCTTTAGCCGACGCGGGCGTCACGGAAGATCAGGTGACGCGCATCCGCGTCCGGAAAGACCGGGACGATGGTCGGGATATCTACGAAGTGGAATTTTACGTGGATCAGAAAGAATACGATTACGACATCGATATCGCCACAGGAACGATCGTGAGCAAAGATTTTGATATCGACGATGATTTTTACAGCGCGGACGCGTCCGGCGCGGCCGTCTCGGAAGAAGCGGCCATCGACCTTGTCCTTGGGCGTATATCCGGCGCCCAGGCCTCCGATGTGTGGCTCAAACTGGACCGGGACGATGGACGGCTTGTCTATGAAGGCGAAGTTTACTTAAACCAGACCGAATATGAATTTGAGATCGACGCTTCCACCGGAGACATTCTGGAATGGAGCGAAGAATCCATCGGTCGATGACCATCCGGGCCGGCGTGCGAGTATGCCGGCCCTGTCTTTATACCCGATCCCCATCGGATCTACGGAGGAATGACCCATGCGTATTTTACTGGCTGAAGATCAGAAAGATCTGAACGAACTGCTCACCCGCCGCCTGAAAAAAGAAAACTATACCGTGGACGCCTGCTTTGACGGGGAGGACGCCCTGGCCTATCTGGAAGGCGCCCGCTACGACGCCCTCATACTGGATATCATGATGCCGAAAAAAGACGGGCTGGACGTGTTGAAGACCATGCGGAAAAAGGGGGACCATACGCCGGTACTCCTGCTCACGGCAAAGGACAGCGTGGACGACCGGGTCCGGGGACTGGACGCCGGAGCGGACGACTATCTTGTGAAGCCCTTCGCCTTTGAAGAACTGATGGCCCGCGTCCGGG
>CALWEE010000038.1 GCA_944376975.1 uncultured Lachnospiraceae bacterium | reverse complement strand
TTCGGAACCGACCCACTTTGACTTTGAGCCGAAAGCCCACTGGGATATAGGCGCCGATCTGGGCATACTGGACCCGGAAATGGCCGGAAGGACAACAGGCGCCCGCTTTACTTTCTACAAAGGGGCAGGCGCGCGTCTGGAACGGGCGATCACCAATTTCTTTCTGGACACCCATACGGCTGAACATGGCTATCAGGAAGTCTTTCCGCCGTTTATGGTCAGCCGGGAAAGCATGACAGGTACCGGCCAGCTTCCCAAATTTGAGGAAGACGCTTATAAGGTAACAGGAGACGGAAAAGAATACTTCCTTGTCCCGACGGCAGAGGTACCGGTCACCAACATGTACAGAGATACGATACTGGATGGAAACAGCCTGCCCATCAAACACGTGGCTTATACGGCATGTTTCCGGGCGGAAGCCGGTTCAGCGGGAAGAGATACCCGTGGGCTGATCCGTCAGCACCAGTTTAATAAGGTAGAGCTGGTCAAGTTCACGAAACCGGAAGATTCCTATGACGAACTGGAAAAACTGACGCGGGACGCGGAAGACGTGCTCAAGAAACTGGGACTTCCCTACAGAGTCGTGAAGATCTGTATCGGCGATCTTGGTTTTACAGCCGCCATGAAATATGATATCGAAGTATGGATGCCCAGCTACGGCCGGTATGTGGAAATTTCCAGCTGCAGTAACTTTGAGGCATTTCAGGCGCGCCGCGCTAATATAAAATATAAAGACAATCCGAAGGACAAGGCCAAATTCGTCCACACCCTCAACGGCAGCGGCGTGGCGGTGGGACGGACGACGGCCGCCATCCTTGAAAACTATCAGCAGGCAGACGGCAGCGTCCGCGTGCCGGAAGTTCTTGTGCCGTATATGGGAGGCATGACCGTCATAAAATAACCGATCGGGAGGAAACATATGCACGATTATCTGCGGGCCGTTGGTTTTGCGGGCATCAAAGACAATAAAGCTTTAAGAAGCCTTTTGGATCTGGCTGAAACACACCCGTCATCCGAGTATGTTTCTTCTCCGGATGGATCCGGTATCGTTTACGGGGAAAAGATGATGGAATCGGCTGACCGTATGGGCATCAATATATGTGGTGAATATGACGGGAACGGAACCTTTTGCCGGGATTATTTCTTTCCGTTTTTCAGGGGAAGGAACACCACGTTCAAAGGAGAGGTTTCCGTTGAAAAACAGTCGGACCGGGATGGCTATTCCGGCGTCTGCGACCATATCCATATGGGCGTTTCCATTATCTTTCAGCTGCTGAACCGGGCGGATTATATGGACAATATCCCATATAAATACGGCCATACCCTTTACGCGCCGGTCATTTTGTCCGGCCTGTCCATTTACGGACGCGTCATCCTGCCGCTGGCTTCCGGAAAGGAAGATAAGCGCCGGAGCCAGAGGGAAGCCAAAAACAGGGATATGCGCATCGACGCCGCCAGGAACGGGGACAAGGAAGCCATTGAAAGCCTGACTATGGAAGATATGGATACCTATGCCACCGTTATGAAGCGGGCTAAAAAAGAAGACGTACTGACCATTGTTTCCTCTTATTTTATGCCCTATGGCATAGCCTGTGACCAATATTCAGTTATGGGCGATATACTGGAAGCGCGAAAGGTGACCAATATACTGACGCAGGAGGAGGTCTATATCCTGACCATTGACTGCAACGATCTCATGTTCGATATCTGCATCAACAGTCAGGACCTTTTGGGCGAACCGGCGCCAGGCCGGAGGTTCAGAGGCAATATCTGGCTCCAGGGCATGGTGGATTTCATGCCGTGAGAAAAAGGGATTGATTTTACAGGTCTGAGATGATAGACTATACAGGACCGGAACATGACATGAGAAAGGTGTTCGCTTCACTGTCAAAGAAGCGGGAAAAATGGTTGGTTGTCAGTCATAAAACAGGACTGTTACCATAGGATCGGTTATCTGACCGAGAGGCCGAAAACCCAGTGTTTAAGCCAAAAATCAGAGAATGTCTCTGTAGCTCAGTGGATAGAGCGGTGCCCTCCTAAGGCACGTCAGCGGAGGTTCAACTCCTCTCAGGGACGGCAGATATAAGCGGGAATTATTAGCCGGAACGGCTGGATGATCACCCGCTTATTTCATTTTTCGGAGAGAAAAAGGTCGGACAGGAATGAAATAAGAAGAATTGGGGAAAAAAGAGATAGTAGATGCCGGAGATGGACGCGCTGGATGATAAGGGGGATAATGGTATGAGGAACAGGATCATCGCGTTGGCGCTGTGCGCCGGAATGTTGATATGGGGCGGCTGCGGTCTTAATGAAACGGCAGTAACCGACGCTCTGTTTGTTTCAGAGGCTCAAGAGGATGAAAATGATACGCTGGCGGAACAGCCGGTGCCTGTTGATGATAATGAACGGCTGGACGCTTCTCCTGGGATATCTATGCCTTATCATGAGCTGGCGTTTTCCGTTGAGGACTTTAAATATGCCGGATACAGCGTAATGGATGGAGATCATGCGGAAGACATTTTTCAGACGGTATCGGGGACGTTCGTATCAGCCCGTTCTTATAAACCAGAATTGCAATGGGTTTACTGGCCGGAGATCGAATATCCAAAAGATGTCCAGACATTCTACTACAAAAAAAGAGGAACCGTCACCAATACGACCGCAAGTATCACATATAGCGTCAACGATCAGGAGCAGCTGTACCACGCGCCCCATACGGAAATATCTCTTTCCATGAGATATTCTGAAGACGGAGAACTGGGCGAGAAGATCACGGCTCCCAATCCGTTTCTGGAAAGCCCTATACAGCTGGAAATGAGCTATGAGGAAGTTTTGGATAACTTGGGGCTTACAGAGATCGTCAGTGCCGCAAAACTTTACAATGTGGACGGGGATTATACTTTCGGTTCCCAGTACGGGGAGACCCATTGTATTTTCAATTATACGCGCTATCTGTCCACACCGGAGGCGGAAAATATCACTATTACATATGAAAACGCGCTCTTTGGCATATCGTTTCTGGATGGGCTTGTGTTCGACATAAACTGCAAGGCAATATATGAGGATGATGATAACGTGTTTCCCGATCAAGGAGATCCGGATGAAACAGCGCCGCAGGACGGATCGACCCGGATGATATCCGCCCCGGAGTTGTTGGAAGCGGTAAAAAGTTATTATGAAAACACCTATGGAACGGTCCCGCCCTATGTGGAGGTGGATCACTACGACGGGGACAACGCGGTCATCCATATATACGATGTGACCGGTGGGCATACGTCCACATGGGATTGGTATACGATCGATCGTTATACAGGATCCGGGACCAATTTTATGGGAGAAGAGATCCATCTTATGGATTAAAACAAAAGAAACGTATTATGAAGCGCCGCAGGCAAGTTCTTTAATACCGAATTTTAATCACTGACACGTAGAAAAGAGACGATCCCGGAGAATTCGGACTTTTTCAGGTCCTGAATGCTCTGATGGATCGTCTCTTTATTTATGGTGGCATTTTTATTGGACACGTGATCGTGTAATCTGCCCATATAAGAAAAAAGAAAGGGCGGATCACAATGAAAGGATATCATACGGCAGACGGGTATATGGGCTATGTTAACGGCGTTTACCGCCTTTTTGCCAGTGAGGCGGATTATCTGGAATGGCTTGGAGAATAAAGGAGGACGAGCTTATGAAAAAGGTTTATTTTACATTAACAGGAACGGGACATTACTACGGAACGGATTTCCTGAAAACCGGTATGCGGGTGCGTCTGGAAAAAGAGCCGGATAACCGGTTTGACAAGGAAGCGATCGTGGTGAAGATGGAAGGCCTGGGAAAGATCGGGTACGTGGCGAACAGCATATGCACGGTGATCGGAGACTCGGTGAGCGCCGGCCGCCTGTACGACAAGATCGGCGATACTGCCTGCGGAACGGTCGTCGTGGTGACAAAGGCAGGCGTTGTATGTAAAGTCAGTCCCAAAAGCCTGATCGAGGCGGACCGGGGACGCCGACTGTGATATACTGTTCCTATAGGGAACAAAGGAGGCGCGCGGCATGCCCAAAGGAACAAATCAGAAGTTTAAGCTGTATCGTCTGGCCCAGATCATGCTGGAGCAGACAGACGAGGAACATTATATCACCATGCCTGAGATCGTAAAGGCGCTGGAGGGCTGCGGTGTCACCGCGGACCGGAAGAGCGTCTATCAGGATCTGAGGGATCTGGAAATACTTGGTATCGAAGTGGAAGGCGAACCTGCCGGTAAAGGCTATCATTATCACGTGATCAGCCGCCCGTTTGAACTTCCGGAACTGAAGCTTTTGGTGGACGCGATCCAGTCGTCCAAGTTTATCACGGAAAAAAAGTCCAACGCGCTGATCCATAAGCTGGAAAAACTGGTCAGCAAGTACGAGGCGCAGAAACTTCAGCGACAGGTTTTTGTATCCGGCCGGATCAAGACGATGAATGAAAGCATCTATTACACGGTGGATGCCATCCACAACGCCATATCGGAAAACAGGAAGATCGAATTTCAGTATTATCAGTGGAACGTGAAAAAAGAAATGAAGCTGCGGCGGGACGGAGCGTATTATCGCGTCAGCCCCTGGGGATTGTCCTGGGACGATGAAAATTATTATCTGGTAGGCTTTGACGCGCAGGCGGGCGAGATCCGCCATTACCGGGTCGATAAGATGCTCCATATCCGCATGACAGACGAGACAAGAGAAGGCAGGGAACATTTCCGGAAGCTGGACATGGCGGAGTACGCGAAAAAAAGTTTCGGCATGTTCGGCGGCGAGGAACAGGACGTGAAGCTTTTGGTGGAGGATAGCCTGGCCGGCGTGATCATCGACCGTTTTGGGAAAGACGTGATCCTGATCCCGGCGGGAGACGGTCATTTCACCGTGAACGTCAGGGTCATGGTCAGCCGTCAGTTTTTGGGTTGGGTCTTTTCTCTTGGAGAAAAAGTAAAGATCCTTGGACCGGATACCGTTATCCGGCAGATGCGTGCCGAAGGCCAACGGCTGCTTGCCCAGTACGGGGAACCGTAAAACGCAGGTGGTATTTTTATAGGACACGTACCTGTATATCCTGTCTTCATCATCAATAAAGGGGGATAAGGGTATGTGTACGATCATAGTAAGTAAGAGTCATAAAAAAGGCGAGTTGATCTATCATAAACCGGGATGTTTTTACGCGAACAGGATAAAACCGGAACGGAAGATGTCCTTGGCATGGAAGGATCTTTGGGGAGTAAACGCCCGGCCTTGCCGGTATTGCGGCGGCGTGCGGGGCGAACTGCGGATGAACACGTCCATCGCCGGGCTGAGACGGCAGCAGGATATTTCCATTGATTATGAAAAAAGGACCGACGCGGCGTATGTGCGCACCGATATCGGGTGCTGGAAGATCTGCGTATGGAAAAAGACCGACATGTACGCGCTTTGGCACCGGAATGTCTATGACGGTGATATGTCGCTGGAACAGGCGGCGGCCGGAGCGTTCCACCGACAGATGGATGTGAAGCCGACTTCGTCCATCGACAAACTGATCAACTACATCACGGCCCATGATAAGGCGAAAAAGATCATCCGGGAAGATTACCGGAAGCTTCCCCAGCATACCGCCCGGCAGAAAATGTATTACCGGCAGGCGGAAAGAAGGGCGAAACGGGCGGCCCGGCACAGGGTAGACGTCCTGTTCAACCTGATAGAAAAACAGGATCCTTCAATGAAAGCCCTGTCCGTCTGCTGAAAAAGTGTACCTGCGCCGCTGTTTGTGGTATACTGCATGTATCACGAAATACGGAGGAAACGATCGATGATCTATCGGGAAGACATGCTTGAACTGACCAGAAGGATGACGCCGGCCCGATCGTCCGCTCAGAGGATCGCCGGAGCCTATTTTGACGCGGAAGGGTTTATAGACGGCACGTTCAATACCCATTTCCTGAACCTGACAGCGGCCGACCGGAAAAAGAATCTGGAGCTTGCCCGGACGCTGCTTTTATCTCGGACCAACGACCAGCTCACCGATCATCCCATCCCTTTCCGGGAAAGAAGGGCGGGAGACGTGTGGCAGCTTTTGGACGGCATCATGGAATCCGGCCTGAAAAACGACGCGCTCGCGGAAGTGTTTTATGAAGTGGCCGGAGAACGGTTCTGCCCGGGCTATCCCTTCGGCCTTTTCTTTATTTTCGGACAGTACGACATACCGGTCAAGGGAAGCGATAAGGAATGGATGGAAGGGTCGGAAGAAGTCTATACGTATCTGATCTGCGCCGTCAGTCCGCTGGAAGGGGAATATGAGCCGGGCAGACCGAAGTTCGGGTTTGTGTATCCGGCGTTTAAAAACAGGACGTCCGATCCGGAATGTATCCTCGTATATCAGGAACAGCCCGGAGCTTTCCGGGAGATGAAAGACTGGCTGCTAAATGGCGGGAACGACAAGGATGACCAGAAGTCATAAAAAGAGGATGGTTATGAAAGAACAGGTTTCACTTTACCGGACAGACAGGCTGGAAAGAGCCGTATACAGGGCCATATGCGGCCGGGACGGCATCAAAGCGAAGGACATCGCCGCCCGGGTGGGCGCCGACAGGACCACGGTCAACCGGTATCTGTATAAAGCGCCATTTATGAAAGAGTTGTGTTACAGAGACGATGATTTTCTCTGGCATGGCCTGATCCGGCAGAGCCGCCCCCATATCGGCCTGGGAGATTTTTGCGCCTTTTACGCCACGGTCGGGGAATTTCTGGAACTTTCGGAAGAAGAATGGTTCGCCGCCATGCTGGAAGGCTGCCGGCGGATCGGGCGGAACCTGAACGATACGCGGGGACTATTCCATTCCTTTAAAGACTGCCGGAAAGTCATGGAGGGATTGCTTGACGATCTGGGGCCGGCGCTGCGGCCGGACTGGGAGATCGCTTTTGAACTTCGGATAAACCGCGCCAGATATATCCGCATTTACGCGGACGTGCTGGTCGTCACGGAAGATAAGGTCTTTTCCCTGGAATTTAAGATGAAAGACAGGATCGACCCGGAAGAAGTCCTTCAGGCGGCAAAATATACCGAATATATGGAAGTGGTCTTCGGGCCGGACTATGACGTGATCCCGGCGCTTGTCCTGACCCGGGCCGAAGATCTTTACCGCTACGCGCCGCTGGGCGATACAGGGGCGGAACTTCCGGTCTGTTCCGGCGATATGCTGTTCAACCTGTTTGATGAATATATGGGTTTCCTTGAAGGATAAAGGGAAAACGAAGGGCGCGCCGGGCCGGCTCGGTGATATTGCCGGAAATCCTGTCCGGACGGCGGCCGACTTTGACATAATCATAAAAATATATTGACTTTTGCGCGCGGGTATTGTAGAATGTAAACAAATGAATATCTTTCGTTGAGACTGGAGAAACGGAGAATAAAGGATCACGAGATCTTTTGTTTTTCGTTTTTTATTTTTTAAACAAAGTCAAGGAGGAAAAAGAAATGGCAAAAACTAACATTGTGGATTGGGAAACCATTACGAATTTCGTGACAGACGCTTTCGTAGGTTACGGAATACCGAGAGAGGATGCGGAAATCTGCACCGATGTTCTTCTTGAATCCGATAAAAGAGGTATTGAATCTCATGGTGTAAACCGTTTTAAACCGATCTATCTGGACCGGATCAAAGACGGCATCCAGAATCCGGTAACGAATTTTGAGATCCTTAAAGAAACAGAAACGACAGCGGTTGTTGACGGCCATGACGGCATGGGCCAGGTTATCGGCTACAAAGCGATGCGCATGGCGATCGACAAAGCGAAAAAATACGGTATGGGCATGGTAGTCGTACGTAATTCCTGCCATTACGGTATTGCCGGATATTACGGAACGATGGCGACAAAAGAAGGCTGCATCGGTATCACCGGTACAAACGCCCGTCCGTCTGTAGCGCCCACATTCGGCGTGGAAGGCATGTTCGGAACGAACCCGCTGACCATCGGCATCCCCACCGATGAACCGTTCGATTTCCTTATCGACTGCGCTTCTTCCATTACACAGAATGGTAAAGTTGAATATTACGAAAGGATCCATAAAGACGTTCTTCCGGGTACGATCATCGGCCTGGACGGCGAACCGGTTGAAGGCGACGCAGGCGCGGCCCTCAAGATGATCCGCAACGGCACGGCGGCTCTGACTCCGTTGGGCGGCATCGGCGAAGCTCTGGGCGGATACAAAGGCTACGGCTACGCCATGGCGGTTGAACTGCTCTCCGCGGCGCTTCAGGATGGCAATTACGGCAAAGCTCTGGACGGCAAAGACGCGGACGGCAACAAAGTTCCGTATCATCTGGGCCATTTCTTCATCGCCATCGATACGAACCACTTCCTTGGCGAAGACGTGTGCAGAAAGAAAGCCGGCGACATCATCCGTTCCGTACGCGCGTCCAAGAAAGCGCCGGGCGCTGAACGTATCTACTCTGCCGGAGAAAAAGAATATCTTGTACGTCTTGCCCGCAAGGATGGCGTGCCGATCAATGAGTCCGTACAGAAAGAGATCACACAGATCCGTGATGAACTGAAACTGACACAGTACACATTCCCGTGGGAGGACTGATCGGCTATGGATATCAGACAGGAATCACTTAAAAAACATTATGAATGGGGCGGAAAGATCGAAGTCGTTTCCCGCGTTCCCGTAGTGACAAGAGAAGACCTTTCCCTCGCCTACACACCGGGCGTAGCGGAACCGTGTCTTGAGATCAATAAAGACATCAACAAATCTTACGAACTGACCCGCCGTTCCAACCTGGTGGCTGTTATCACTGACGGTACGGCGATCCTGGGACTGGGCGATATCGGACCGGAAGCCGGCATGCCGGTTATGGAAGGTAAATGCGCGCTGTTCAAAGAGTTCGCTGACGTGGACGCTTTCCCGCTGTGCATCAAATCAAAAGACGTGGACGAGATCGTCCGGACCATATACCTGATCTCCGGCAGCTTCGGCGGCATCAACCTGGAGGATATCGCCGCTCCCCGCTGCTTTGAGATCGAAAGAAAGCTGAAAGAGATCTGCGACATCCCGATCTTCCATGACGACCAGCACGGTACGGCCATCGTCGTTGCCGCGGCGCTGATCAACGCGCTGAAAGTCGTTAAAAAAGACATGGGAGACGTGAAAGTCGTTATCAACGGAGCCGGTTCCGCCGGTATCGCCATTGGTAAACATCTCCTGAACATGGGCGTTAAGCATCTGACCTTCTGCGATCGCTTCGGCATCATCTGCGAAGGCGACGCGAACAACAACCCGGCTCAGGAAGAAGTGGCGAAAGTGACCAATCTGGAACACCAGAAAGGTACGCTGGCAGACGCGCTCAAAGGCGCCGATGTATTTATCGGTGTATCCGCGCCCAACATCGTGACGGAAGATATGGTAAGATCCATGGCGAAAGACGCCATCATGTTCCCGATGGCCAACCCCACGCCGGAGATCATGCCGGATCTGGCCAAGAAAGCAGGCGCGCGGGTAGTGGGAACGGGCCGTTCCGATTTCCCGAACCAGATCAACAACGTTCTGGCCTTCCCGGGTATCTTCCGGGGCGCTCTGGACTGCCGGGCAACCTGCATCAATGAAGAGATGAAGGTGGCCACATCTTTCGCGCTGGCGTCTCTTATCCCGGATGACGAGATCAGCGAAGAAAATATCATCGCGCCCGCTCTTGACAAGAGAGTGGCTCAGGCGGTGGCGGAAGCTGTCGTGAAAGTCGCCAGAGAAACCGGCGTCGCCAGGATCTGATATCCCGCGATCGTATACTTTGTTTTATCCTGCCGCGCAGTCATCCTGCGCGGCAGTTTTTCGTTGTATCACAAAGAAAAAACTCGACAATCCGGCCATGAGATGGTATATTGTTACTATGTGTTTTATCTGTTTAAAGCAGAAAAGCAAAATATGAAATAAAGGAACTGAAGACGATGAGAATGATTGTTTGTATGAAGCAGGTCCCTGCGGGTACAAATGTGGAGATCGACCCGGAGACCGGAGCTATGAAACGTATGTCCGGAGAGACACGGACGAATCCATATGACCTGTTCGCCCTTGAGACGGCCCTGCGTATCCGGGAAACTTTGGGCGGAACGGTGACGGTCCTGACCATGGGGCCGCCCCAGGCGGAAGAGATGATGCGTGACGCGTACACGATGGGAGCGGATGACGCGGTCATCTTATCCGACAGAAAATTTGCCGGCGCGGATGTGCTGGCTACTTCGTATACGTTGACGCAGGGCATCAAAGTCATCGGCGGCGCGGATCTGATCATCTGCGGGCGCCAGACGACAGACGGCGATACGGCCCAGGTAGGTCCGGCCATCGCCGAACATTTGGGCATTCCCCACGCGGCCTGGGTGGCGGAAGTCATCAAAGCCGATGAGCACGCGGTCACTGTCCGCCAGGATCTGGCCAGCGTGACCCAGGTATCTGAGATCCCCTATCCTTGCGTGATCACGGTGGACAAAGACAGCTGCGTCCCAAGGCTGCCGTCCTATCTGCTGAAACGGAGCACGGCAGATCGGCCGGTGCGTGTTTTGAGTTTTGAAGACCTGCCGGATAAAAATATGAGCCGTTACGGACTGGTGGGCTCACCGACTTCCGTCGAGCGTATGTTTTCTCCTCCCGCGGCGGAAAAACAGGTATATTTAAAAGGCAGCGCCGAAGAAAAAGCCGACGCTTTATTCGGGATCCTTACCGGCAAAAAGATCATATAGGAGGGGAAAAGAATGGATCTGTTGAAATTTGACCCGCAAAAGTGTTCGCTTTGCGGGAAATGTATCGAAAAATGTCCTTTCAACGCCCTGACCATGGGAGATTCGGGGATCGTTGTCAACGACAGCTGCCGGGCCTGCGGCCTGTGCGTGCGATTCTGTCCGGAAAACGCGATCCGTTTTGAGCAGAAGGCGGATGCTTTCGACAAAAGTACGTGGAAGGATTTCCTTATCTTCGTGGAACAGGAACGGGGCGATATCCATCCGGTGGCTTACGAGCTGATCGGGGAAGCCCGTAAAATGGC
>CALWEE010000037.1 GCA_944376975.1 uncultured Lachnospiraceae bacterium | reverse complement strand
ATCGGTCGCCGGACACGATCTTCTTGTTGCCAAGTCCTTATTGGTCTTATCTCTAGTTTACACTAAAAAAAGTATTTTGTGGAAAGAAAATCTTCCGACTCCCCACCGTTTTTCCCGAAAGGCAAAAAAACAGACCGAACGCGGCAAAGATCGTTGCCGCGTCCGGTCCGCGCCTGATCAGGCTGACAGCCCTTCGGCTGTTTTATTCATAGACCGCGTCCATACCCGCGTCATCGGTATCGGAATACATATCCGAACCGGTGTCATCGTAACCGTCCGTATCGTCGTACTCTGTATACGGATCGTCCGTGTAGAGACCCGCGTCGCCATCGTCGTATCCGCCGTCGTCATAGCCGGACAGCTCGTCGCCATAACCGTACCCGTCTTCCGAACCGTAAGGATCCGCGTAAGGATCCTCGTAGTTCTCCTCGTCATAATAACCGGAGCTGCTGCCCCCGTTTTTCCCTTTTGTGAAATACGACCCGGAATACTCCCATTCTTCCGCGTGGTTGTTCATGTAATATTCGCTGTCCAGCTCGCTGTCGTCCACATCGTAGATCTCCTCCAGGTAAGTGGTCCTCGGCTCGCTGATCACCCTTCCGGCGAACAGATCGTCGATCACTTCCTTGACAGCGGCTATGGAATCCTCATCCAGTATTTCCACGGCCAGAGGCGAACCGGAATAGGACGCGCAGTACTCGTAAGACGACGTGCCGTATACGCTGGCGGAAATAATGTTCCACTCCGCCCCGTCATTGAGCTGCATCTTGACCAGGCTGGCGATCTGGGTGGAGGACAGGCTGGTGTCCATCTTGCCGGACAGGCTGTCCAAAAGCTGGGTATAATTCAACAGCACCGCCGGCGATTTCAGCTTCTCGAGGAGCCCTTCGATGACCTTCTGCTGGTTCTTCCCCCGCTGGTAATCGCCGCCGGGAAGGTTCATGCGCTCCCGGGCGAAAGCCAGGGCATAATCCCCGTTCAGATGATTTTCGCCTTTCTTGTAAGTGTAATACTCCCACGTATCGGTGGCCTGGGTGTACTGTTTATAATAGGTGGAGAAGGCGTAATCCGAATCCACGTCGATGCCGCCCAGGGCGTCCACCATCATGATCAACGACGAGAAATTGACGCGGGCGTAATAATTCACATCCACGCCGAAGATCTCCTCCAGCGCGTTCATGGAATACTGAACGCCGTACATGCCCGCATGGGTCAGTTTATCCCGTTCGCCGTAGTAGGTGATGCCCGGGATCTCCACATAGGCGTCTCGCGGCACGCTGATCAGAAGGACCTGCTTCGTCGTCGGATTGACGCAGGCCAGTATGTTCACGTCGCTCCGTCCGGTCTCCTCAATATCGCCGTATACATCCATGCCGCTCAGGAACAGGGCGAAAGGCTCCTCCGTAATGGGCAGGTCCGGGATATCCTCCATGAACACTTCGGTCTGTACGTCAAAATTGTCCAGTATGCGCACCTTGTCCGTAAAGCCCGGATTGTTCTCCTCGATCAGTTCGTTCATGGCCCGGTTATAAATGATCGCTTCCACTTCCCCGTCATACAGGGCGTTCACCTGATCGGTATAGGAGGCGTATTCCTCTGTCTTGATCTGTATGCCGATGGCGTCATTGATCTGGCTGATGGCCAGCTCCACCTTTTCCCGGTCCAAAGTCTTGGCAATGCCGAAAGTATAGGTGGCCGTGTCCAGTATGCTGTCCGCTTCATCTTCGGCCAGGACGGCCACAACGATCTTATCGGTCTGATACATCTTCCCGGAGGTGATGCTGCTTAAAAGGCCATGGGTCTTTCCTATATATATGGAAAGAACGATGAGCAGCGCGCATAAAAGCCCGGACAGGATCTTGCCCACGATATGGACGCGCCGGATCCACTGGGCCGCCAGGCAGATCCCCGCCAAAAGGACAAGGATCAGGACGATGGGCCAGAAATATTTGTCGGGCAGCATGTTCAGAACGCTCAGGTTCCAGATGAGCAGCCCGGAACAAAGGATCTGGACGATCACCAGGATGATGCCCGCCGCGAAACCGGCTTTGCTCCGTTTCTTCCGCCTTTTCCTGCCGGTATAGACCGGAACGTCAGTATCGTAGGACGGCTCCGCTTCTTCATCAAAAGCGTCCGCGTCGATCCCCCGCATCCTGCCGGAGGATATGGGCGTAAATTCCAGAGACGTTTTTTCCGTGGACGGGCCTTTGCCGCCGTTATCCGCGCCGCCCGGCGCGGAAGAAGCCTGAACTTCTGATGACGCGGCGTCGGCGTCCGCCTGTATTTCCGTATGTTCTGTCAGTTCTTCAAAATCTTCAAATGTACTTTTTCGTGACATCTCCACGTTCCTTTCTTTTTTCCATTTCACATTATACACGATAAGTTTTTTCTTTACAATGCGCAAACTGTGAATTTTACGCGTCTTATCCCGGTTAAAGACGCATTGAATTTTAGTTGAATCCATGTATAATACATGTTAGAATATTTAAAATATTTTTACAGACTATATCATGGAGGAAGATCAATGCCTAAGATCAGTGTCATTGTTCCCGTCTACAATGTGGAAAAATATATACGCAAGTGCGTCGATTCCCTGCTGGCTCAGCATTTTGACGATCTTGAGATCATTTTGGTGGACGACGGCTCACCTGACCGGTGCCCCGAAATCTGCGATGGATACGCCCGCGATCATGCCCATGTCAAAGTAGTGCACAAGCCCAACGGCGGGCTGAGCGACGCCCGGAACCGGGGCGCCCTGGAAGCGTCCGGCGAATATCTTGCCTTTATCGACAGCGACGATTCCATCCATCCGGACATGCTCGCCACCTTATATCGGCTGATCACGGAAAACGACGCCGATATGGCCGCCTGCGGCGTGTACAACTGTTACGACGACGGGCGCATGCGGCCCCAGACCGATAAACGGCTGGAATTTTGCTGTTCCGGCCAGGACGCGTTAAAACATATGCTGGAAGGAAAAGGCCTTGTCAACGTGTGGGTCAGCTGCAAGTTATATAAACGGGAACTGTGCCTTCAGACGCCTTTCCGAAAGGGACGGCTGTATGAAGACGTGTTCTTCATGACCGACATGGCTCCCCTGATCCAAAAAGCGGCGGTGACGACAGAGCCTCTGTACTATTACCTTCAGCGGTCCGACAGCATCACCGGAAGGCCGTTCAGGCCCGGCGACATGGATATCATCGAAGCTTACCGGCGCTGCGTACATATGGTCCGGAAGCATTATCCCCAGCTGAAGCCGCAGGTGCTTTTCCGGTATTACTGGGCCCATTTTTACCTGCTGGACAAGCTCCTGCTCCTGCCTGACGGCAAAGAACGGGAGGAATATGCCCGCATCGTGAAGATCTTGAAAAAACATACGGGACAGATCCTTGCCAATCCGTATTTCACCCGGGCGAGAAAACTGTCCGCGGCCTGTCTGTTCCTGAACGCCGGCCTGTATCAATTTATATCCGTACATTTTCATCATTAATATACCGGAGGGATCATTCTGTGACCAGTACAAAACACGCACTCATCGAAAAAGGAATATTCGTCTATATCGTCATCTACCTGCTCTACACCCAGTTCAACAAGATCATTCCTTTCAGCCTGGTGGTAGACAGCCGGATCATCGCCTTCATCTATTCCGCGCTGGCTTTGTTCGGCGTCCTTTTTCTTCTGATCGACGCTTTCGGGGAAAAATATATCTTCCGCGTCCCCTTTGCCGATCTGCTGATCTTATTCATCATCGTCTGCGTTTTATCCACACTTTTTAACTATAAGTATAATTTCATCGACAACCTGAAGACCATCGTATGGACCGCCGTCCAGATGCTCCTTCTGGGCAGTTTCGTCATCCGCACGCCGCGGGAAAAATTAAAGGGCCGCGTCCAGATCATCACCAATCTTATGATCCTTGTCTGGTTCGCCGCCGTTATCGTTTCCCTTTACCAGTTCATCTTCCAGATACACTGGACGGTATGGATGCCGGATAATCCCCGCATCACCCGCCAGGGATTCATGGAAGGCCGGCTGTTCGGCGTCTTCGGCGATCCCAACTACGCGGGCGGCATCGCGTTCATCATGTGCGTCTTCTCCGCGCTGAACATACGCTGGAACAAAAACCGGCTCCTCCGGTGCTTTTACGTGATCAACATCGGTCTCCAGATGTGCTATATCGCCCTTTCCGGGTCCCGTACCGCCCTGCTCACCGGGTCGGTCTGCATCTTCGCCGGCGTCCTGATCTATCTGCTCGTGTTCCCGCCAAAGAAGCTCGAACTGTTCCCCGGGAAGGCGCGCAAGACTTTGTTCGCCTTCATCGCGGCCGTTCTGGGCGTCGTCGCCTTTTTCGGCGTCATCCGGGTGCTCCAGGCCGAACTGATCAAGATCCCGGAGGGCGTGACCAACGTCAAAGAAGTCTCCCTGGAACGGGAAGACGTGGAGGAAAACAAAGATATATCCAACAACCGTTTCCACATATGGGCGGACGGCATCACCATCTTCCGCTCCACGCCCATCCTGGGCACGTCGCCCAGAGGGCATTTAAGCTATGCCGAGGATCATTTTGACGATATGTACGTGGTGGAAAAACAGTATTCCCTCCACAACGCCTACATCACCGTCCTGGCGTGCACCGGGCTTGCCGGAGCGCTGTGCGCCGCGGCCTATATCGTTTTGGCCGCCGGGCGGTTCATCCGTTATTTCTTCATCTACGACGGGCCGCGGACTTCGTGCAACATCATCCTGCCCTTGTTCCTGATCGCCTTGTCCATCGCCGTCATATCCTGCCTTTCCAGCCTGATCTTTTTCGGAAATTCCGTTTTTGAGGTCATGTTCTGGATGAGCGTCAGCGGCGCCCTGACATTGGCCGGCAGCGACATGAGCGCCATCATCCGCGAAAAACCGTCCGTTTCTTACCGGGTGGTGGCCTTTTTGACCGGCTTTGTCCGGAAAGATAAAGCCTCCGGGCAGTAAGGAGGCGTTTTATGAAAGCATCAAAAGAAGACAAGACACTGTTTACCAACACGGTCATGCTCTATATCATGCAGATATCCGGGTATCTGTTCCCTCTGCTCACATTCCCGTATCTGACCCGGGTCCTGGGACGCGATACATACGGGATCCTCACCGCTTCCAGCGCGGTCATGAGCTATTTCCAGCTCCTGGTGGACTTCGGGTTCATCCTGTCGGCCACCCGGGACTGCTCCCTTTGCCGGGACGACAAAAAACAGCTGATCCGCATCAACTGTTCCGTCGTGCAGTCCAAATGCCTGCTCTCCCTCATCGGCCTGATCGTGCTGCTGCCGGTCATCGGCGTCGTCCCTTTGTACAGGGAAAACGCCCTTTACCTGATCCTCTCCTACCTGTCCGTTTTCCTGTCGTCTTTTATCCCGGACTATCTTTTCCGGGGTCTGGAAAAGATGAGCAGCATCACCTACCGGACGCTGGGGGCGCGGACCATTTACCTGATCCTTGTATTCGCTTTTATCCATACCGAGCGGCAGTTCATCCTCGTGCCGGTCTTTAACGCGGCGTCCAATCTGTTCATCGTCGCCTGGTCCTGGTGGTACGTACTGAAAAAGTTCCGGCTGCCCTACCGTTTCCAGAGCCTTACGAGCACGTTGGAGACGCTGAAGCGTTCCGCCATCTTTTTCCTGTCCCGCATCGCCTCCACGTTATACGGGGCCAGCAACGTGTTCCTTATGACGCTGCTGGGCTTTCCCACCGGCGTGCTCGGACAGTACGGAGCGGCGGACTCGCTCATACAGAACGCCCGCAAGATGCTCACGCCCATCTCCGACAGCCTGTATCCTTATATGGTCAAAAACAGGAACTTCAAGCTGCTCAAGCGGCTTCTGCTCATATTTATGCCGGTGATCGTGGCCGGATGCGTTTTTCTGTATGTTTTCGCCGAACTGTTCATCCGGATCCTGTGCGGCGAAGGGTATGAACAGGCCATCCCGGTATTCCGGGGATTCCTCCCCATGCTGGCGATCACCCTGCCCATCTACCTGCTGGGCTTTCCCACGTTAAGTCCGATGGGAATGGATAAAGAGGCCAACCTGACCACCATATACGCCTCCATCTTCCATTTTGTCGGCCTGACCATCCTGGTACTGACCGGGAAGATCTCTGTCACCGCCATCATCATCCTGACCACATGCAGCGAATGTATCGTCCTGTTCAGCCGGATCGTCTACGTGATCATCGGAAGCCGGCGCATGAAACGGGCCGGTCAGGAAAACCAGCCATCCAAGGAGTCCGCGTCATGAAAAAACAATTACTGGAGCATCTGCCCAAACCTTTTGTGAACGTTCTGGTGGATATGAAGTATTATCTGCCTTCCCTTTTCTTTTCCATCCTTCCTGTAAAAAAGAACCGGATCGTGATCACGTCCTTCTTCGGAAATGATTATGGAGACAACGGAAAATATATCGCCGAGGCCCTTTTAAAGATCTGGCCCAAAGCCGATATCCTGTGGGAGATCCGTCCCGAGCTCATGGAAGACAACCACCTGCCGGACGCGATCACGCCGGTGGCTTTCCGTTCCCTCAAGGCGGCCCGGGCTCTTGCCACCGCCCAGGTGTGGATCGACAATTCCCGGAAGACGACCGCCATCCATCACCGTAAAGGCCAGCTTTACATCCAGACATGGCACGGCGCCCCGGGCATCAAAAAATGCGAAGGCGATTCCGCCGCCGCTCTGGATAAAGACTATGTGCGCTACGCCAAACGGGACGCCGCCATGACCGACATCATGGTGAGCAACAGCCAGTTCACCACCGATCTGTATCGCCGGGCCTTCTGGTATCACGGCCGGATCTTAAGATGCGGCTCGCCCCGCAACGACATACTATGCCGGGACACATCCGCCATCGCCCGAAAGATCCGCGGGCTTTACGGGCTGCCCGAAGACTGCCGCGTCCTGCTGTACGCGCCCACCTTCCGCAGCGACTACAGCCTGGATATGTACGACCTGGATACGGATCGGGTACTGGACGCTTTTGAAAAACGGTTCGGCGGAAACTGGATCCTGTTCCTCAGGCTCCATCCCAACCTTTACAAAGCCCACGCCCGGCTTCAAGGTGACGATCCCCGCCGCGTCAACGTGACGGCTTACCCGGATATGCAGGAACTGCTGGCCGCCGCCGACGCCCTGATCACGGATTATTCATCGTCCAACATTGATTATCTGCTCACCGGACGGCCCAGCTTCGTATACGCCAGGGACATACAACGTTATTCTCAGGACCGGGGCTATTATTTTCAGTTCAGCGAGCTGCCCTTCCCGGTGGCCGCCGATATGGATGGATTGGTGAGAAATGTCCTTGATTTTGACGAAAAACGTTTTGAAAAAGACCGTCAGGCCTTTTTTGAAATGACTCAGATGGATGAAAAAGGCACCGCCAGCGAGACGGTGGCAAAATATATCCGGTGCTACTGCGCCGAGCGCTGACATAAAAAAAACGGGACCTATGCGGCTCATCCGGCCGTGTCTGTCCCGTTTTTTTCATGTCTTTATGATTCTGTCTTTATAATTCCCACCGGAACGCGGTCTTGAACGGCGTGTCCAGATCGGTGCGAAATACCCGGTGGATATCTTTGATGCTGGTCACCGGCTTGTCTTCGTATATGATCAGGCCAAGCCGCCGCGTAAACCGGGGATCTTTCATAAATTCCACGGCTTTTTCAAAATCCGGCCGTCCCGACCGGCTGCTTCCCACCAGCGTCAGCCCTTTTTCCAGCACATCCCGCGTGTTGATGGCCACCTTGTTTTCGCTGACGCCCATCAGCATGACCGTCCCCTGGGGATTGATGTAATGGATGATATCGTCGATCGCGTAATAGCTGCCTTCTCCGCCGCAGCACTCGAAGGCGTGATCCACCCGAAGATCCTCCGGGATATCCTCGGAAAGCCAGGTCTCGTCCGCATGGGAAAAGAACGAAAGTTTGCTGGGATTCTTGCCGATGATGACCAGCCGGCTTTTGGGGAACATCTTTTTCAGGACGCAGGAAACAACGCAGGCCAGGCTGCCGTCGCCCCATATGCCGATAGTATCTCTGTATTCATGGCTGATCTTGCCGAAACGGGTCGCCGCGTGGACCGCCACGCTGACAAATTCCGACACGGCCCCGATATGCCCTGGAATGCCTTTGGCCGATACGACCCGGTCCGCCGCCAGATCCACATATTCCCTCAGGAAACCGTCATGGCCGCTGGAAAGGAAGTAAGAACCTTTGGCGTAATTCTCATAGATGACCGGATCTTTATGGTCCACGTGATTGGGGATGAGCACCACCGGCTCGCCCGGCTCAAACGTCTGTCCCGGATCGTAGACCACTTCGCCGAAGCACTCGTGGATCAGCGCCATGGGCAGCTTTTTGGCCAGCACTTTCCGGTCTCTCTGACCCAGGTAATACCGCTGATCCGCGTGGCAGATGGCCATATACCGCGGGCGGATGATCACCTTATCCGAAAAATCGATATCTTCATATTTGATGGAAAACACCTGGGGGCTGACCAGTTGATATACATAATTAATCAATGCGTTCTCCTCCGACCATTGCCTGGGCAATGTTATAATCGCTGACTGTTGTTATCTTTAAGTTGGACACTTCTCCGGCCACCAGATGGACCGGCACGTTCCGCACGACGCAGATCTTGCAGGCGTCGGTCAGGATGTTCTTTTCATCCTCCGACAGCTCGCCGTAAAGCCGTTTTAACAGGCTGATCTGGAAACTTTGCGGCGTCTGGCCCTGGTACATCTTCCGTCTGTCCGGAATGTCCGAGATCACCTTTCCGTCTTCGGAAACCACGATCGTATCCACCGCTTCCGTCACCGTGTCGGTGGCCTTGTATTTCAGCACCGACTCCACGTTGTCGTTCAGGATACGGTCTGTCACGAAGGGACGCACGCTGTCATGGGTGATGATATAATGATCGTCGCTTTCCCCGTGATCGGTCTCGATGGCCGCCACGATGTTCATGATCGTGGAATTCCGGTCGCTTCCGCCGGCGACCACGTGGATACGGTCTTTTTTCAGATGGATGTACCGGTCGATCAGATCTTCCATATGGGCCAGCCAGCTGGCGTGTACGCCTATGTAGATCTCGTCGATCCGCTCACAGAGAAGGAACTTCTCCAGCGTATGGATGATGATCGGCTTGTTGCCCAATGACAGGAACTGTTTGGGCATATCGGATATGTGCATGCGGGAGCCGACGCCGCCCGCTAAGATCGCTCCAAAAATCATGTGTTTTCTCCCTCCACGCAATAATATTTTCCTTTATAACGACGGTAACTGTGATCCAGATCCAGCAAAAGGGCGTCGTGATGCGCCACCCGTTTTTCCTCCGGCGGCAACGTCATGTAATCGCCGAAAGCCTCCGTCAGGTACGCGTCGTATCCCGCCGGTATGGGCATGCTGTACCCTTCAAAGGGCATATAGACCGCCGAATCAAAAGCTTCTTTGGGATACTTTTTCTTCATATAGCCCGGGCCGGAACACAGCTCCGTTATATAATGACATTTTTCAATGGGATATTTGGTCATCTGCTTTTCCGCGAACTTCCAGATACGGTAACGCAGCTTCGCCGACGGCACGAGAGCCAGGGCGATCCGGCTGCCGACAGCCATGACGCGCCCATGATTTTCCGGGATCGTCTGGGCACAGTAAAGCGAATAGATCAGCGCCCAGATCACCTGTTTTTTACGGGCCCACGATGAATCGGGGTAACCGTCTAAAGGCAGCACGTCCAGCGCCACGCCATGGCATATGTTCAGATCTTTCTGATACGGTTTGATCAGCGTGGTGCGCCGGTCCCGGATCGTCAAAAACAGGTTCCGGTCCACGTAACGCCGGTTCGACCGGACGAGAGCGTACCGTTTCGTATCGGCTTCCTTCCGCCACAGGCGGGTCAGCCGTTCATAATCTTTCCGCGGCATGAAAAAGTCCAGATCGTCATCCCAGGGAATAAACCCCTGATGCCTGAGGGCGCCGATGGCGCCGCCGCCGCAGAAATAACAGAGCAGGCCGTGTTTCCTGCAAAAATCCACAAAGTAGACGGCCATCTCCAGGCTTTTTTCCTGGAGTCCTTTTAATTCTTCCGGTGTATAGTCCGCCATGGGTCACGCCTCCGTCTCCGGTTTCCCGGCTTTTTTCTTTAAAAGCACCCGTTTGACTTCCAATACGGAAGGACAGGTTTGATGGGTCTTGCGCCACGCGGGCATACGGATCAGTCCTGCCAGCGTCCCCACGCCGTAGCTGATATGCAGGATGGGGAATAGGACCGGCAAAAGCAGCTGACTGATATGCTTTTTCTCATGTTTGACGGCAAACAGGGACATGACGCCGCAGAGCGCGCCGTAAGCCCCCCACATCAGCTTCGCCAGCGCCGTATGTTTTTTTAGCGCCAGCGCCGTTGTGACAAGGATGCCGCATACAAATCCAAAGGGGACAAAATGGTACAGGGACAGACACTCCGGGCACACGCCGGCCGTTAATCCGATCCAGTAGCCGTTGCCGTATTTTTGACGGACCATCCGGCGCAGGCTGCTCCGGCTGTGCTGACAGGAATGGATATCCGGGCAATAGCAGATCTTGTAACCGGCTTTGCGTATGCGGTAGTGGAGCTCGTTGTCCTCTGTCCGTCCCAGATATTCGTTGAACCCGCCCACATCCTCGAACACTTCCCGGCGGTACGCGCCGTGGAACAGGGAACGGACGTACTTTTTCCCGCCGTTTCCTTCGTTTCTGTAGGGGGCGATACTGCTGCCGAACATGGAATTTTCCGCCAGGAGCAATGTCTTTTTCCAGGGCTCGTCATCCGGCGTGATGGCCGGTCTCGGCCCGCCGCACACCATTTCGCCGCTCTCCAGCACCGCCACGTTTTGGCGGACAAAATCGGCCGGTATGGACGCGTGGGCGTCCACCCGGATGATCACGTCGCCGGACGCGGCTTTAATGGCCGTATTCCATCCGGAAGCCTGACTGCGTCCCCGGTTTAAAAGCACCTGGACACGGGCGAAATCCCGCGCCTGTTCTTTAAAGGCTTCAATAAACGCTTCCGTGCCGTCCCTGGAAATGCTGTTGA
>CALWEE010000036.1 GCA_944376975.1 uncultured Lachnospiraceae bacterium | reverse complement strand
CCAGCTGATCTACAACGCGGTGGAAGCGCCCAACGGTCAGGCCTGCCTTAACGGCATCCCCGTCGACTGCTTCAAGAGCACCCATTGCGTGGAGCCCAACGATATCGAAGACCTGGAGCGCCAGTTCGCTGAAAACGAAAAACAGGGCGGTACCGCCGCTCTCATCCTGGAGCCTCTCGGACAGGACAGCGGCGCCGTTCCGCTGACGCCGGAATATCATAAAGAAGCGGAAAAACTTTGCCGCAAGTACAACGCGCTCCTGATCTACGATGAAGTGGTCACCGCTTTCCGTATCGGCATGGGCGGCGCCCAGGCCCTTTTCGGGACCCATCCGGACCTGACCATCTTCGGCAAGATCATCGGCGGCGGATTCGGCTGTTCCGGCGGCATCGGAGGCAGACAGGAGATCATCTCCATGCTGGCCGCCGGCATCAACAAAGACCGTTCACAGAAAGTCCGGGTGGGCGGCACCCTCTCCGCCAACCCGCTGACCGCTTTCGCGGGACGGCGGACCATTGAGGAACTGGAACGGCTGGGCGCCCATAAGATCATGGCTGATGCGGCGGACCGGCTGATGAAAGAGATCGGCGCGCTGACCGATAAATATCAGATACCGGCTCTCGTGTTCAACCATCAGTCCATCCTTCACATCGACGTGGCCGCTTCCCAGCATATCCCCACCTTCTACAAGCCGTCGGATCCGGAATATGCCCGTCAGACGGCGGAGGCGTCCCGCTGCGTCATGGAATTCGCCATGGCCCTCACCGCGGAAGGCCTGATCATATCCGGCGGCGGCAAGACCTATCTGTGCTACGAGACCGCGTCCATGATCGACGATATACTGGATGTCTACGACCGGGTATTCCGCCAGTTTGAATAAAACCACATCTATCCGGCGTACCGGCCGACTGCCATAGATAAAGCCCGTCTCCGGCCCCGCTTTTAAAGCGGGAAGCCGGAGGCGGGCTTGTCTTTTATCGTATCGCCGCGGATCACAGCCGGCTCAGGCTCTGATCGATATCGGCAATGATGTCTTCCACGTTTTCAAGACCGACGGAAAAACGCACCATGCCCGGGTTGATGCCGGCGGCAATGAGCTGTTCGTCGGTGAGCTGACGATGGGTCTCGCTGGCCGGATGGAGGACGCAGGTCCTTATATCCGCCACATGCACTTCGTTGGAGGCCAGTTTCAGGCCGTCCATGAACCGGACCGCTTTCTCCCTGCCGCCTTTGATGACGATGGAGATCACGCCGCACGTTCCCTTGGGAAGGTACTTTTTCGCCAGTTCATGATATTTATCTCCCGGAAGGGCCGCATAATTGACCGATTCGATCTTGTCGGAACCGCGGAAATACTCGGCCACCCGAAGGCCGTTCTCACAGTACCGTTCCATGCGCAGCGGAAGGGTCTCCAGGCCAAGATTTAAAAGGAAAGCGGAATGGGCCGCCGGATAGGCGCCAAAATCACGCATGAGCTGCATGCGGGCCTTGATGATATAGGCCATGCGCCCGAAATCTTTTGTATAGACCACGCCGTGATAGGTTTCATCCGGCTCGGTAAATTCCGGGAACTTTCCGTTTGTCCAGTCAAAATTGCCGCTGTCCACGATCACGCCGCCGACCTGGAGGGCATGGCCGTCCATATATTTGGAAGTGGAGTGGACCACGATATCGGCCCCGAATTCAAACGGTTTGCACAGGATCGGCGTGGCGAAGGTGTTGTCCACGATAAGGGGCACGCCGTTTTTATGGGCGATACGGGCGAATTTCTCAATGTCCAACACCGCCAGGGCCGGATTGGCCAGCGTTTCGCCGAACACCGCTTTGGTGTTGGGTTTAAAAGCTTTCTGGATCTCTTCTTCATCGGCGTCCGCGTCCACGAAGATACATTCGATCCCCAGCCGCTTCAGCGTCACCGCGAACAGGTTCACCGTTCCGCCATAGATCGTGGACGTACTGATAAAACTGTCGCCGCATTTGCACAGGTTCAGTATGGAAAACAGGGACGCCGCCTGTCCGGAGGAGGTGCACATGGCTCCGACGCCGCCTTCCAGATCGGCGATCTTTTTCTCCACCGCGTCCACCGTCGGGTTGGCGAACCGGGAGTACATGGGTTCTGTCGGCATATCGAACAGCTCGGCGATATGGTCTGTGGAATCAAATACATAAGTCGTGCTCTGCACGATGGGCATGACCCTTGGTTCCCCGTTTTTCGGCGTATATCCGGAATGCAGGCATTTTGTTTCGTCTCTCATGGTGTTTCCTCCTTTAGTCCGGGATCGAAGATCCCCTTTCTGAGCATGTCAATTTCCTGTTTATAAGGTGGCCGGGTCTTTTTCGGATCCCGCCCGTCCTGTATATACGGCGTCTCCAGTATCTTTGGCACATCCGGAAAACGCCTGTCATGAACGATCCGGTTGAGGGCTTCAAAGCCGATGTGGCCGAAACCGATATTTTCATGCCGGTCTTTGGCCGCCCCCGGCGCGTTCTTGCTGTCGTTGATATGGAAAACGGCGATCTGGGACAGGCCCAGAAGGCTGTCAAACCGTTCCAGCACCCCGTCCAGGTCATGGATGATATCGTAACCGGCGTCGCTGGTATGGCACGTGTCGAAGCAGACGCGCAGCTTATCGCTGCAATGGACTTTATCGTAAATGGCCGCCAGCTCCTCAAAGGACTGGCCGATCTCGCTGCCCTTTCCGGCCATGGTCTCCAGCGCCACATAAACCGGCGTATCCGGCGTGAGCACTTCGTTCAGCGCCCGGGCGATCTGGTCGATGCCCGCCTGCGCGCCCGCGCCCACGTGGGCCCCTGGATGGACGACCAGCAGCCGGCTTCCCATGGCATATGTCCGGTCGATCTCCAGCCGCATGAAATCCAGGGCCAGCTGGAACGTTTCCGGCTTGACCGTATTGGCCATATTGATGATATAAGGGGCGTGGACGACAAAGTCCTTTATGCCGTTCTCTCTCATGCACGCCTGACCGGCTTCAATGTTCAGCTCTTCAATGGGCCTGCGCCGGGTATTCTGAGGCGCGCCGGTATAGATCATAAACGTGTCCGCTCCGTAGGAAAGGGCTTCCTTCACCGATCCCAGGAACATCTCTTTGCCTTTCATACCCACATGGGAACCGATCTTGCACATATGTCCTCCTCCGCATCAAACCGCCTTGCCGTCTTCCCGGCCCGGCGCTTTCTACCTATTGTATCACATTTTATTTCATATGACCATCCGCCTGTTCATTAAAGATGAAAAAAGCAGGCCCCTGACCGAACAGGAATCCCTGCCGTCAAAGGCCCGCCAATGGGCTGATCTTATTTTAAGCGTTCCAGAAAGGACCGGCCGTTCTGAGGCGCGTCCACCTGGAAATAGTCGCACACGCTGGCTCCCACGTCGGAAAGGGTCGTTCGCTGTCCCAGGCGTTTTCCGTGAACGCCTTTTTTGTAGACGAGCAGCGGCACGTTCTCCCGCGTGTGCTTGCTGTGGCCGATGTCCGGATCGTTCCCGTGATCCGCCATGACCAGCAGGATATCGTCCTCCGTGAGCATGGGGATCAGTTCGCCGATGCCCCGGTCGGCGATCTCCAATATTTCTTTATAGGTATCGGAAGACTGGGAATGGCCGGCCAGGTCGGTCTCTTGGACGTTGGTGCATATGAACCCGGTCTCCATGCGCCGGTACGCCTCAATGGTATGGCTCAGGCATTCCGCCGTCGGCACGCAGGAAATGCTTTCCCCGCCGTCGTTGGCCACGATATCCGCCACCTTCCCGATGAGCGTCACCGGTATCCCCGCGTTGGTGAGGATGGTGGGCGCCTGGACGTTTTTGTCCACGCCATATCCCAGGTGGAGGCATTGATAGCCCTGTTCATAGGACCGGGACTTGGCGGAAGCGATGCCGATGAACCGGCCGTCTTTGATCTCCTCCGCGTTCCACAGATCGTCCATGGTGTTGCCTGTCCCGCCGAATACGATGACCCGCCCCACCGTTACCACTTCCCGCACCAGACGGGCGATGGCACACTCTTTCTCAAAGGATATGAAATCCAGCGGCGCGGTCACGTTGTAGCACATGCCCAGATCCGCCTCCAGATTGTCGGCTACAGTCACGTAGTCGTCGCACAGGACGTAGCGCAGCCCCTGCCTTTTGATGATCTTCACGTCATGGCCGTTTTTTCGCAGATGGTCCGCCACCGCGTCCACCTTTTCCTGAAACGGATGGACGTCCGGTTTTTTCGGCAGCGTCCCCATGATCTCCTGATGGCCCATGAAGGTATCCGCGCCGAAGTGCATCAGGGCAGACTTGCCGAAATTGGCTTCGTCATGGAACGCCATGCGCCCGCTTTCGCTGCCGAAAGCGTTCATCAATCCCAGCTTTTCCAGATTGGGCAGTTTAAGGTCCGGATGATCTTTCAGGATGCTCCTTAATGTATTGGCTTTTTCATCCCCCGGGCGGGCGGTCGCGGCGTCGTCCATGGCGCCGATGCCGAACCCGTCCAGAACGATGACGATAAACTTTTTCATGTTCATGCCTTCTTTCTTCCCTGGCTGTCATAGATCCCGATCAGTTCTCCCTGGCCGGCAGAAAGCCCTCGTACCAGAGCCACATCGCTGCGCGTCACGAAAATCTGGAAACGGAACGCCATAACGACGGTATCGCCCACAGGGCAGCCGCCCCGGATGCCGAAATGATAGTCGATGCTCTCATCGGAGGGCGGGATCACTTCGCGCCATACGCCGGTGGCCGCGTCTTTGCCCACCAGGGCGTTTTCCACATGGGACCGTCTGTAGTGGCCGCCGCCGAAGCAGTAGGCGTTCCCCTCGAAATTATGAGAGATCTCGCTGACGTAAACCACCGCCGGTATCTCCTCCATGTCGTGGACCGCGTGCATGGGCGTGGTCCCGGAAAGACCGTGGCCCGGTTCGCCGCAGTTGCCGCCGTGCTCCGCCATTTTATCAAGGGTGAGGCAGCAGGTGGCGGAAGGCGTGTTCAGGATGATGTCCCGTATGCCCATGGCGTCCAGTATGGCCTCCGCCTTTTTCACAGTCCCCAGATTGGCTGTCGGGACGATATCGTCCCTTTGGGCGTCATAAAGATAACACGGAAATGACGTGACGCCTTTGACGATCAGGTGCGGGCAGGTTTTTCGCATCCAGTTCACCGTATCTTCCAGTTCATCCAGATGGAAACCGGCCGTCTGTCCGGACTATATCATGTCCGGATCGTCAACCCCCCGGCTCATGATACCCTGGGTCTGGTCCAGTTCTGCCGCTGCCGCCTCTATCTGCGAAAGCTTTTCCCGGGAGTATACCGTGATCACTTCCGGTTTCGCTTCCACCACTTTTTTGACCATGCTTCCGGGGATCTGCACAAGATGGCCCACATTGCCGAGGGGAATGTGATGTTCCATCATGGTCAGGGCTTCTTTGTAATCGACGACGACGGCGCCGTCATAGCCCATACGGGTCAGTTCCTCCGCCAGCCAGGGATTCCTCCCCGCCTGTTTCAGCATGAAATACATTTTATAGCCCCGGGCTTTGGCTTTATCGATGATCTTCTTCCCGTTTTCCAGGAAAGCGTCCACGTCGATCACGTAGGTATCGGGCAGGATCTTTCCCGCCTGATGCAGCGCGAAGGCCGCGTCGATCAGCCGCCGGTTGCGTTCCATTGTCTGTTTCAGAAACATTTACTTCACCCTTTCCACTGCTTTTTTGATGATCTCAAGAATGGTATCCGCGCCCGCCCGCATGGGATTGATACGGATCATCCGACGCTCAAGGGTGGGATCGGCCTTCCTGAATGTTCCTGAAACTCTGTATACCATGGGGACCATCTCGTATTTGGATTCCGCCCCCACCGGGTTCGGCGCCGCGCCCAGCTTCTGGGCTTCTTCGAGCACCTTCCCGGCAATATCGTCGTAAAATTCCACCAGAAGGACTTTGGACTGGGCATTGGCCAGAAACGCGTCTTTGACTTCCGGTATCTCCCCGTCTTTCAGGCGGCGGACACATTCTTCATTGACCTGAGCCTGGATGGCCAGGGAAACCGGCGCGTACACCAGTCCGTGGAGCACATCCATGGCCTCGTGGCCCTGGACCTGCATGCCGCCGGAATAATTTTCCTGTATCAGCTTGTCGATATACGCTTTTTTGCCGATGATCACGCCCACGCCTTCCGGCCCGAGCAGTTTGAACGATGAGAAGCAGGACAGGTCCGCTCCCCATTCCGCCCCGGTCTTTTCCACTTTCATGACCGCGTAATTGTCATCGGTGATGATCGGGATATCCCGGACGTCTTTGATGGTCCGGATCACTTCGCCCATATCGTAACGGTCGTCCAGCTTCTGTCGGGTGTACTGGACAAGGGCGCCGGCGATATCCGGATCGGCCGTCAGCGCGCGCCGGATATCGGAAAGGTCATTGTAGTCCGCTTCCACCGGGATGATGCCCATCATCTCCAGCGATGTGGCCGTCGTGCTGTAGATCGGCGCTTTATGCACCAGTATCTTCTCCCCGCATTTCAGCATGGCGTGAAGGCCCAGACGGATGGCGCCGCTCCCGGCTCCCCGGACGAGCATGGCCGCTTCCGCGTGAAAAATACGGGCGATCACCTTTTCCGCTTTCCATGTGGTCACCGGTTTGTTCAGCCCCATGACCACGCCCAGGTCGCCTCTGTTCAAAAACTCGTGTCCTTCAAATTCTTTCGTAATGCAGTCCACCACCCGGAACTGGCGTTTCATCGCTTCTTCCACGCTCAGGCTGCATAATGGGTAAGTCCGCATGATCCTTTCCTCCTCTCCCCCGTCACATGCTTTCCAGTATGCGTTTCGGTTTGTCCACAAGAAGCCGGTCGATCTGGCTCTGGGTGAATCCGTTTTCTTTTAACAGCGGTATGAACGACTCAAACATATAGCCATAGCCGATGCCGCCTTTATATTTCATATGGGATTTACGGGTAATGTCCATGGACAGGACCACCTGTCCCAGCCGTCCTTCATCGGCGATCCGTTTCAGCGCCTCCACCCGGAACGTATCCGGGCAATAGTTCAATTTGCCCACCGTGTCAAATCCCACGTTCACGCCTTTTTCAAGGACGGACAGGATATAGTCCGTATCCTGGGACAGATCCATGTGGCCGATGATGATCTTCTCCGGCTTCACGCCATGGGCGATCAGGTAATCCGCCTGCCGCGCCCCCATGGTGCCGAGGGTCGTGTGGGTGGTCACCGGGACGTTTGTCCGTACCGCCGCCAGGGACATGGCTTCAAACACCTTTTCTTCCATGGCCGTCATCTGGTCTTTGCTGGTCCCGAATTCGCCGATCACGCTGGCTTTAAAGCCGGTATCGTCAATGCCTTCCGTGATCTCTTTTACCGCCAGGTCGGCCAGTTCTTCCGCCGTCTGTCTGTAAACAAAGTCCGGGAGGAAGGGTTCTTTATAGAATCCGGTGGACATGATGATCTGTATGCCGCTCGCCTTTTCCACTTCGCGGATATAGCGCGGATCCCGTCCCATCCCCATGTTGGTCACTTCCAGTATATTGCGTACGCCGTAGTCATAGAGCCGCTTAAACTCTTTGACTGTTTCGTCGAAACAGTCCAGCCGGCAGTCGTCGTCTTTTTTTACTCCGGATAAATCTATTGTCACATGCTCGTGCATTAATGTATAGCCATCTTTTAATTCCATTGTTTTCACCTGTTTATGAAAGATCCCTTATGATCTGAAGATCGCCCTTCCGGAAAGCCCTTTGCCCGGGCTTCCCGGAGGAGCGTCTGTTTATATGTATGCCGGTTTGTCGCGCATAGCCGTATGCCGTCTATGCTTCAGGATGCTTGATGCTGTGTCGGGCAGAAGGCGTCCGCCTTTCGCCCCTGTGTATGTCCGATGATCAGGCCGCTGCCGGAACGGCGATCAGGCCGATGAGCAGCAGCAGGTTCAGAAGAACTCCAAATATGATGCAGGCAACCGGGCCGACAGCCATATCGGCGATCGGTTTCTTCGCCTTTTTGTTCAGCAGGAACGCGCCGATAACGAACAGCGCGCCGACGCCGGCAAGGCCGGACGCCGCGGAAGCCATCTGCTCGGCCGATACGATACCGCCTGCCAAAAGAGCGACTTCCAGGACTTTATTCATAGATGTACGTACGTGCTCGCCCATGTCTTTCACGCCCGGGAAACGGTCCATGCCTTTCGCGAACAGGTTGATCAGAGCGATCTCAACGACCATGACAACAACGCCGACGATGAACGCGACGATGGGATTGCCATGGAGGAGCAGGCCGACAACGAATACGAAGGTACATCCGGATGTTCCATATACGCCGGTTACGATCGCCGTGGTAAATACAAGCGGGATGAAACCGATGGCCCGCGCCAGAGCGGTCAGGGCCGCGTTGGTGTATTCCCCTTCAGCCAGCAGCGCCAGGGAAGCCGGGTCGCCGGCGATGAGCGCCATACTTGTGCCGGCCGCGATCAGACCGCCCATAGCCGCCAGGAAGATCCAGTTTTTACGGATACGGGACACATTGGTCTCAAATGTCTGGGTCAGGGCCGCGTTGGCGTCGTTCGTACCTTTCTGACGGGCAGCGAATACGATCATGAGGATCATGCCCACCAGCATGGCCATACCGGCCGCGTTCAGGGCAACCGTGTTGCCGCCGATGGAAAATGTTCCGAATTTGGAAACAAGAAAATAGGCCGCTACGGTCACGGCAGCCGTGATCACGCCTTTTTTGAACCCGTGCTGGTACGCTACGCCGACAGCCGGGAATACGGCAAAGGCAACGGTAACATATGTGGATACGTTACCCAGTTCATTGGTAAAGTTGTAAGGCATCATCGCGAACAGGTTCACGATGAATTCCAGGCCGGCCAGGACAGCCAGGCCATATACGGCGCCGATGACCGCGGACAGGATCATACCGGTCTTTGTGGCCGGACAGAAAGATCCGATGATATCCGTGGTCAGCAGCAGGCAGTGGATCAGGATGATGCTTGCCGCGATGGATGTGGGGATACCAAATCCGATGACCAGACCAAAGCTGATGGCGAAACTCATGGCCGCCAGCTCTTTACGGCTGATCTCTTTGTTGAAGTACTGGCCAACGATCGGCCGGAAGCCGTCGTTGAACACCGCGATACCCTGGTTGGACAAAAGTGCCGCGAGAGCGCCGATCAAAGCGATCACAACATATCTCATAACGTTCCCTCCTCTTTCTTAACAAAAGCATCCAGAAGCACCGGCAAAACGGCTTCTTTATGCTGCGCGGTGAAACCGAAAGCGACTTTTCCGCTCCGGACTTCGTCCCGGATCTCTTCATCGCTCCGGATATTTCCCGGCATGGAAACAGTGGCGCAGTTGGCCTTTCCAAGCAAAGCCAGCGCCATAGCCAGCGCGCCGCCTCCGCCTGTATTGCAGGCGCCTACATAGTAGTCGTACTGACCGCTTTTCATGCCCATGGTCGCCTCCAGGTCGCCTTTGACCGTCACTTCGGCCGCGTCACCCAGCTGTTTTCTGATAAGGGAAGCGATCTCTTCCTTATCGATCTGTCCGCCAACAACAATTTTCATAATAATCCTCCTTATCTCAAGCGCTTTTGGCGCCGTTATGCTTTATTTACTCCGCGAAAAGATTGCACAGATGCACCGACAGGAAATCCTTTTCCGTCTGAGGGAACGCGATATCGGTCTCCTTCATCAGGCGGTCCCTGAAATCCACCGCCTTCTCCCAGGACGGCTCATACGCCGCCGCTTCCAGTATCGCCGCGTCGATGGGATTTTCCGCGATGCCCTGTTCCGCCCGCATGGCGGCCATGGCCAGATGGGTGAAAAACATCTCTGCCTTCTCGGCGGAAGCGTCCGGTTTCTCGGCAAGGAGCATATCCACCGCGCGCCGCGTGAAATCGGCCTCTTTTTTGCCGATCACCTGATTGTCTTCCAGTATCCCGACACGGGCATACAGGCTTTCTTTCAACTCTGTGGTACTCATGACTCAACCTCCAATGTTCAAAATTTTGTACTATTGTGTATATTGATGGTGCCCGACCTGTTCCGGGAGGCCCAAAGGACCTCCCCGCGGCCGGTCAATAATAAGGTTCCCGTTTGCCGTTCTTCACTTCGTCCAGGATACGCAGCGTATCCTCCACGGTTATCTTCTTGCGCATCAGCTCTTCCAGATAAATGTTGCCTTTGCGGATGAGGATCACCGCCGTGGAAAACTGGTAATCATAATCTCTTTCCGACAGGGATATCATCTTCAGGTTCCCCAGATGATGGTTTTCAACGATGTCGTCATAGTTGCATATGCCGGCGTCGATCACGTCGCCGTGGAGCGCCGCCACAGTCTGCTGGGTCCGCAGATTGACCAGCTCTACCTTGTGGCCCTTGATCACGTTGGATGTGATCTTGCTCTGGTCAAGGGAGTCGTCGTCATAGGCGACCCGCATGCCGTCTTCGATACCTTCCGCCTTCGGGTCCCGCAAAAGGAGCACATGCCTGGACAGATAGCTCCCGGGTCCGAAATTCTGGAGGATCTCCACATCTTTCCCGGACGCGATGGCGTAAGAGGCCGCGTACTGGGAAACGACGGCGAACTGATACGTTCCGGATTCCACCAGCTCGATCCTTCCCACCGCGCCCCGGGCATAAGCCATGTTGAATTTCAGGCTGTTGAGCTGTTCGTAGATCGCGGTGGCGAAACCTTCATAGGTGAGGGAATAGGGAAGGGGCATGATGCCCAGTATCTTCTGCTGCACGCAGCTTTCCTGAAGTTTGCCGTAATCCATATCTTCTATGTACGTTCCCTGATGCCCGTGATGCGCCAGCGCGACGGCGCCGATCTCCTGAAGATAGGAAAAGGCGTTCTGTATGGTCCCCCGGGACACCCGAAATTCCTGCTGGTAATAGGCGACCGGGGGGATCCTGTCCCCTTTGTTCTTGGAAAGCAGATCCATGGCCAGATTGCTGATCGTGACGCCTTTTTTCTGATATAAAACTTTATTCACCATCGGCTTCATTTTATTTGGCCCTCCTGACCCTTTCCAATGTTCAAAATTTTGTATCTTCATCCTCAGAGTACTCCCCTTTGTAAAGAGTG
>CALWEE010000035.1 GCA_944376975.1 uncultured Lachnospiraceae bacterium | reverse complement strand
GTATTGCTCGTATCGCTTCATATACAGTTCATAGCGGATGGCGGCGATCTTCAGCGCTTCTTCCGCGGAATAGGTTTCGTCTATCCCGAACATGGAGGTGGTCGCGTCGCCCTGGCACATATAGCCAAAAAGTTCCTCCGCCGTCACGCTCTTTTGTTCTTCGCTCAGCTCGTCAATGGAGTTCAGGCCGTAAACATCGCGTATAAAACGCAGAAGGGTGTTCCCGGACGCGGTAAATTCCATGGTGCCGTCGTCATACAGTTCTATGGGCAGGTTGTTGACGGTCACATAGCCGCTGCTTTCCACCAGATCGATCAGATGGGCGATCATGGCGTTTTCCGACGCGTTGTCTTCCAGTACGGACGTGTCTTCGATGATCACATCGTAAGCCAGCCGGTTATAGGCCAGAAGTTTGCCGTTCCGGTCACAGATCGCGCCCCGGGCGCTGGGCAGTTCGGTTTCCTTCTGGATACGATAGGTAAAGCTTTCCAGATAATCCTCTCCGTGGACGATCTGGAGGGAAAAAGCTTTCTGTATCAAAAGCGCGAAAAGAACGGCGAAAAAAATCCCCAGGACAGCGACTCTTGACTGGAAGATACCGCTGATGAAGTTTTTTATCCTGTTAAGCACGCGCGTCGTCACTTCCTTTGCTGTTCAGTTTCCTGTCGATGTAAAAGATCATCCTGTACAACAAAACGGCCAGGATAAGGGTGTAGACCATTTCCGGCAGGATGATGCGCAGAAAATAATAAGGGAAGTCCATCCTGCCCCTTGAAAGGAAAGTGAGCAGGTAGACGATGATCCCGTAAAACGTGTCCGCGGCGCCGATGACGACCAGCGGCAGCGTCATGTCTTCTTCGTAAAAGATACGGTTCACATAGCCCGCCATATAGCCGATGACGCACAGGATCAGCGCGTACAGGCCAAAATAGGAGGCGTAAAGGGCGTCATAGAGGATGCCGGAAAAGAATCCGACCAGGCAGCCTTCTGTTTTCCCGCGTATCATGCCGATGGACGCGGTGCAGATGATCAGCAGATTCGGCGCGATGATGCCCATTCTCAGATGGGAGAACACACCGGTCTGGAGAAAGAAAAACACGCATATCAAAACCGCGTAAGATAAGATCCGTTTCATTCGCCCTCTCCTTTTACGGCCGTTTCCTCTGTTCCGTCTGTCGTCTCTCCGGCGCTCTGCGCGTCATCATCGGACAGAAGGTCCGATTTTAACTGGGTGATGACCAATACGTTGGTGATATTCTCAAAGTCCACCTGAGGTGTCAGATGGGCGGACTGGGTCAGCATGGAGGAGTCGGAGGAAACATCGGTGATATAGCCGATCAGCAGGCCGGGCAGGAACTTGTCGCTGATATAGGAGGTGACCACTTCGTCCCCGTCGACCACCTCGGCGTCCGCCGAGATCAATTCCACGTTCAAAAGGCCTTCTTCCATCAGTTTAAGATCGCCGCCGATGATGCACAGTTCGGAAGATTTGCTGATCATGCCGCTCACGTTGCTCGTATCGTCAATGATCCCGCGGACGGTGGAATGGGTGGCCGACACATCGGTGACGATACCGGCCAGACCATTGTCCGCGATCACGTTCATATCTTTTTTAATGCCGTCATTGCTGCCCTTGTCGATGATGAAGCTGTTGTACCAGTTTCCCGGATCTTTGCTGATGATGCGGGCTCCGACCATGGGATAATCCGGGTAGATCTCTTTCATATCCAGCAGATCCCTCAGATCGTCCAGTTCGGACAGGTTGTTTTCCATGGAAGAGATCTGGGCCTTAAGGCGTTCGATCTGGGTGTTCAGCGATTCATTTTCTTCGATCAGTTCGTCTACCGTCTTCATGCGTTCCCGGTTCTTGCCGGTCCATTCCCCAAGGCTGTTCAGCCCTTTTTCCATGGGGATGAGGAAAGATGTGATACCGCTTTGCACAGCCAGTTTATCGCCGCCGTTCTGGTAGCTCAAGGCGATGGAAACGGCGCATACGATGACGAGAAAGATGAGCAGATATCGGGGTTTTACAGGCTTTCTTTTGTTTCTGTTCATAGTAAAAAATGCCTCTCTTTAGCTGAATATGGATTCTCTGACGGAATAAGCCAGACCGGAAAGGGACGGATCGGACATGACCTTTGTTAGGCCGACCGCCGTGCTTTCAACAGGATGGTCCGACATCCGGACAGGCAGCGAAAGTTCCTGTGTCAGGAATGTTTCCAGATCGGCTGTCTGACTGGCGCCGCCGGTGACCAAGATCCCGGTATCCAGGACCGAATGGATGATCTCCGGAGGAACGCGTTCCATCATGTTCCGGGCTTCGGCCGCGACGGCCTTCATGACCCGACGCACGCAGACTTCGACCACCCGGGCGTCCACGTTTGCCTGAGCCGGCAGACCGGTGATCATATGCCGTCCGGGGACCGTACAGGATGAACGTCCCTTCGGGATGGCCGAACCAAGGGTAAGCTTGAGATTTTCCGCTGTTTTCCTTCCGATCAGCAGATCGTACCGCTCTTTTACTTCCTGGCGGATCTGGTCCGTGATGGTATTGCCGCCCATTTTCAGCAGCCGGCTCTTGACGATGCCCCCCTGGGCAAGGACGGACACTTCCGTTGTGCCGGCGCCGATGTCGATGAGCATGGCGCCCGCGCAGCGGGGCAGATCCACACCCTCTCCGAGAAGGGCGGCCATGGGTTTTTCAACGATAAAGGCATCTTTTGATTTGAAGTGAGAGCTCAACGCCACATCAAAAAATGCCCTTTTTTCAACTTCGGTCACATCGGAAGGCACAGAAAAATAAAAGGCATTGCCGGAGATAAAACCGTTGGAGCATTTTGCCTTTTTAAGGAACAGGTCCAGAGCCTGCTTCATATCGGTCAGGCCGGCGATCACGCCCTGGCAGACCGGATAAGTGACCCGGATCGCTTCCGATGAACGTTCGTAAATATCATAAGCGGCATCGCCGAAGGCGACGATACCCTGTTTTTTTCTGACCGCGACAAGATTCTTTTCGCACAGGATCATTCCCTGGGAAACATGACTCAGTTTGATATTCTCTGTGCCCAGATCAAGGCCATATTTTTGTACAGCCATTTTACTACTCCTTTATATAAAACAGACAGGTCCGTATCAGGATAATATGCCGTCGGCGCGCAGGCTGCGGTAATGGCCGCCGCCGACGATGATATGGTCTCTCAACGGTATGCCGAGCATATCTCCCGCTTCCCGGACGCGGTATGTCAGGTTGATATCCGCCTTGCTGGGAGTGGGATCACCGCTCGGATGGTTATGTACGAGGATGATGGACACCGCTTCCCTGCGCACGGCTTCGATGAATATTTCCCGCGGATCCGCCTGCGCCGATGAAACCGTCCCTTTTGACAGTACGCACTCGCCGATCATACCGCCCCGCGCGTCCAAAAGCACGAGGATCACATGTTCCTGACGGTAGCCGCGCATCACGCCGGTATAATAGCTTCCTACGGACGCGGCGGACAGAAAGGTTTTCCGCCACGGCGTCTTCGCCCGCGCCAGGCGGGATGAAAGTTCGATGACCGACAGTATCTGGAGCGCTTTGACGGAACCGATACCGGGTATGGATATAAGATCGCTGTAGGACAGTTTCAGCAGGCCGTCCAGGCCGTTTTTTTCATTGGAAAAATGGATGACCCGGTCCGCCGCTTCAAGGACACCTGTATTTCGCGTGCCCGATCTTAAGATCACGGCCAGCAGTTCCGTGTCCGAAAGTTTTTCCGCGCCGAGACGCCGGCACTTTTCATAAGGCCGTTCGTCCTTCGGCAGATTAAGGATATCGTATCGTGTTTCTTTCATGGTATCGCCTTTCCATATGATTCAGTTTACATAATTATATTATGGTAAACCAGATCGGGGATATCCATGACCTAAAAGAAAAAAGTATACAGTTTTATAGTATCATAAATCCGGGGCATTGTATACCCCGGTTGCCGGATTATTCCATGAACAATCTGTGTTTTAAAGGGAAGGCAGGACGGCAAGCCCTTTTTCCACCAGCTTTTCAAGGGACATCATGATGCCGAAACGGGCATGGGGCCAGGTCAGACCGCCCTGGAAATAAACCGCGTAAGGCGGCTTGATGGGGGCGTCGGCGGATAATTCGATGGACGACCCGGACACAAAGGCGCCGGCGGCCATGATCACGTCGCAGTCATATCCGGGCATGGCCCAAGGCTCCGGATCGACGAAGCTGTCCACGGGAGCGGCGGCCTGGATCCCTTTGCAGAACTGGATGACCCGGTCCGCGCTTTCAAGGACCACCGCCTGGATGATATCGTGACGGGATTCTTTCCCGTTGGGGACCACGTCAAATCCCAGCTTTTCATAGACATTGGCCGCGAAAACAGCGCCTTTTAAAGCTCCGGCGGTCACTGTGGGCGATAAAAACAGCCCCTGGAAAAAGGGACGGTTCATGGAAAGGCTGGCGCCCAGTTCTTTTCCCAGTCCCGGCGCTGTCAGCCGATAGGCGGCCCGCTGTACGCAGTCCTTACGTCCGACGATATATCCGCCGATGGGAGCCAGTCCGCCACCCGGGTTTTTGATCAGTGAGCCGACGCACATATCCGCTCCCACGTCCGTGGGTTCGATGGTCTCGACAAATTCGCCGTAACAGTTGTCGACCATGCAGATCACGTCCGGCTTGATGGATTTCACGAAAGCGATCAGTTCGCCGATCTGCTTTACGGAAAAGGTGGGACGGGTCTGATAGCCTTTGGAACGCTGGATCGTCACCAACTTTGTTTTTTCGTTGATGGCCTTTTTAATGTTTTCGTAGTCGAAAGAACCGTCGGGCCGAAGATCCACCTGCCGGTAAGTGACGCCGTATTCGGCCAGGGAACCGGTCTGCTTTCGGATGCCGATCACGCCTTCCAGCGTGTCATATGGTTTGCCCGCCGGGGAAAGCAGCTCGTCCTGCGGACGGAGATTGCCGGACAAGGCAATGGCCAGCGCGTGGGTACCGCAGGTGATGTGGGGGCGGACAAGAGCGTCTTCCGTGTGGAAGATGTCCGCGTAGACCTGTTCCAGCGTATCCCGGCCCAGATCGTCATAGCCGTATCCGGTGGACGATTCGAAACATCCCGCGCTGACTTTGTTCTTCTGCATGGCCAGCAGCACTTTCATCTGATTATATTCTGCCACTTCGTCAATGGCTTTAAACCTTTTTTCCAGGTCTTTCTCGATATTCCGGCAGTAAGCCAGGACGTCGGGCCGTAGGCCTGCCTGTTCATATATGCTGTTTATCATTTTATCTTAACTCCTCTTCTATCTGTCGGATCATTTCGTCAAGTATGGCGCCATCGTCTTTGAACCGGTCTTTTTCGATCCATCGCACGTCTCTTTCCCGTTTGAACCAGGTCAGCTGCCGTTTCGCGAAATGACGGGTATTTCTTTTGATCAGACGGACCGCCTCGGCAAGATCCGTTTTCCCGTCCAGATGATCCATGAGTTCTTTGTATCCGATGCCCTGCATGGAGACCAGATCTTTATGGTAGCCGCGGGCTTTAAGGCGGCAGACTTCGTAAAGGAGCCCGTCGGCCATCATGGCGTCCACTCTTTGGTCGATCCGGTCATACAGCGCTTGCCTGTCCATATTGAGGACAAAATAAAAGAAACGATATGGGGAAGATTTTCCCCTTTGGACCTGATTATGGGCGGAGATCGGCTGCCCGTGGATGTGGTGGTATTCAAGCGCCCGTATCGTCCGTTTCACGTTGTTGGGATGGATGGCCGCGGCGGACACAGGATCCGCTTCCAAAAGGAGCTGATGGAGTTTTTCGGCGCCCTCTTTCCGGGCGGTCGTTTCCAGATACCGGCGATACGCTTTGTCCGTATCTTCTTCATCAAAATCAACATCATAGAGCAAAGCCTGGATGTAAAATCCGGTACCGCCCGCCACGATGGGCGTATGGCCGCGGCTGCGGATGCCTTCGATGGCTTCTCTGGCTTTTTGCTGGAACAGGACCACGTTAAAAGGGTCGTCCGGCATGAGGATGTCGATCAGATGATGGGGAACGCCGTCCATCTCCTCCGGCCGGATCTTGGCTGTCCCGATATCCATGCCTTTGTATACCTGCATGGAATCGGCGGATACGATCTCGCCGGAAAGCCGTTTGGCCAGGCCGATGGATAAAGCCGTTTTACCGACGGCGGTGGGCCCGGTCAGGATGATCAGTGGTCGCTGCATATATGCCTCCTTTGCCCGGTGAAGATATGTCCATCTTTCCGGGCGTATCGCGCAAGAAGGGGATCCAGATGATCACTGGATCCGCCTGAATTTCTTTTCAAGTTCATATTTGGACATGGCGATGATCGTGGGCCTGCCATGGGGACAGGTGTAGGGATCGTCCGCTTCCAGCAGTTCGCCGATCAGGGCGTCGGCCTCCGGAAAGCTCAGGGCCTGGTTGCCTTTTACGGCGGCCTTGCATGCCATCGACGCTATTTTATCACTGATCAGATCGGGATTCAAGCCGCGGGCGTCGCTTTCCAAACTGTCCAGTATCTGGATGACCATATCTTTGGCGTCGTATCCGTAAAGCTCCACCGGAACGCCCCGGACCGCGTATTCCCTGCCGCCGAAGGCTTCGATCTCGAATCCCATATGGGAGAAGTTTTCGGCATACTGTCCGAAAACCGTTTCCTGGGCGGCGGTCAGCGTGACGATGATGGGCGGCATGAGCTGCTGTATGTCCGGCCGGTGTTCGCGGAAACGTTTCATGAGTTTTTCATACAATACTTTTTCGTGGGCCGCGTGCTGGTCGATGATGAACAGGTTGTCTTTGTATTCCACCATCCAGTAGGTTTTGAACACCTGGCCGATCAGATGATGCTCTTTCCGGGCTTCTTCTTTCAAAAGGCCGGTCTCCTGAGGAACTTCCGGGAAAAGGGAATACTGGATGTCCTGCTTCTCCTGTTTCTCCTGTCTTCCCTGCCCTGGTCCAAAGTCGTGGGGGACCGGTGGGACATCCTTAATGGTCCGTTCGGCCCTTGGCGGCTGGGCAAAGGTTTTTACCAACTGTTCCCATCTGTTTTTCTTTTCAAACGGTTCCGGCATATCCGGGATCACCGGTTTCTTTTCCGGCTTTTTATCGTCTCCGGGAGACGCGGCTACGATCAGTTCCCTTTCGGAAAGGACCTGGCGGAGCGCCTCGAAAACAGTCTGGTAAACCTGCTCGCCGTTGTTGAAACGGACTTCCATTTTCGTAGGATGGACATTCACGTCCATCCGCCGGGTGTCCATGGTCAGATGGAGGGCGGTAAACGGAAATTTATGGACCATGACGTATGTCTTATAAGCGTCTTCGATGGCCTTGGTGATGACCGGGCTTTTGATATACCGGCCGTTTATGAAGTAATTCTCAAAGCTCCGGTTGCCCCGGCATACGATCGGCTTGCCGATATAGCCGTCGATGGCGATACCGTCCTTTTCGGTTTCCACCCGAAGGAGCTGTCCCGCGATATCCCTTCCGTAGATATGATAGATGATATCTTTCAGACGGCCGCTCCCCGAAGTGTTCAGCCGGTTCTGCCGCTGCTGTATATATTTGAAGGATATGTCCGGATGGGACAAGGCCAGCCGTTCGATCAGGGCGGAAACATATCCGGCTTCCGTTACGGCGGATCTTAAAAACTTTTTGCGGGCAGGCGTATTGTAAAACAAGTGGCGCACGATAAAAGTGGTCCCCTCCGGGCAGCCGATGTCTTCAAAACTTTTTTCTTCGCCGCCGTCGATGCAGTAACGGCAGCCGGTCATGCCCCGGGGCGTTTTGGTCAGCAGTTCCACCTGGGCGACGGCTGAGATGCTCGACAGAGCCTCGCCCCGGAATCCGAGGGACGCTATGGTCGCCAGGTCGTCGATGGAGCGGATCTTGCTGGTGGCATGCCTGAGGAAGGCGGGACGGATGTCTTCTTTTTCCATGCCGCTTCCGTTGTCCGTGACACGCATCAGCGAAACGCCGCCGTCGGCGATCTCCACGGTAATGGCGGTGGCCCCGGCGTCGATGGCGTTTTCAACAAGTTCTTTGATGACGGAGGAAGGCCGCTCGACCACTTCGCCCGCCGCGATCTGATTGACGGTCTCTCCGTCCAGTATTTGGATCTTACCCATAAAAATCACCGCTTACGTATGTCGTCCTGTAAAGCGTACAGGAGGTTTAATGCTTCAATGGGCGTGACGCGCCCCAGGTCCAGTCCGCCGATCTTTTCGATCACCGGATCTTTTTCGGAAGATACATCGTTTTTTTCCGGCGACGGCTCGTCGTTGAACAAGGACAGCTGACCGTCGAAATCTTCATCGGCCGGACGCGCCGCTCTTTTTTTATGGCCGGACAGGACTTTTATATCCTTTGTTTTTCCGGTGATGTCCGCGTCGGTGAGCTGTTCGGCGATATCTTTCGCCCGTTGGATGACCGAGTCGGGTATGCCGGCCAGTTTGGCCACCTGGATACCGTAGCTTCGGTCCGCGCCGCCTTTGATGATCTTCCTCAGGAATATGATGTCGTCGCCCTGCTCTTTTACCGCGATACAGTAATTGTTCACGCTGTCCAGCTTACCTTCCAGTTCGGTCAGTTCGTGGTAATGGGTCGCGAACAGGGTCTTCGCGCCAAGCAGCTTTGGATCGCTGATATGTTCCACCACGGCCCAGGCTATGCTCAGCCCGTCAAAGGTGGAGGTGCCCCGCCCGATCTCGTCCAGGATGAGCAGGCTGTCCTTCGTGGCGTTGCGGAGGATATTGGAGACTTCCGTCATCTCCACCATGAACGTACTCTGCCCGCTGGCCAGGTCGTCTGACGCGCCCACACGGGTAAAGATCCGGTCCACAATGCCGATATCCGCCGATGAAGCGGGGACAAAGCAGCCGATCTGGGCCATCAGGACGATCAGGGCCGTCTGGCGCATGTATGTGGACTTACCGGCCATGTTCGGTCCGGTGATGATGGATATCCGGTGATCTTTTCCGTCCAGATAGGTATCGTTGGCGATAAAAGCGTCGTTGGGGATCATACGTTCCACCACCGGATGGCGTCCGTCTTTGATGTCGATGCGTCCTTTCGTATTGATCTTCGGCCGGACGTACTGGTTCCTTTCGGATACGCAGGCCAGGGAAGCGTACACGTCGATCTTGGCCAGCGCTTTCGCGGTGCGCTGGATACGCTTCACTTCCGCCCCGATCCGGTCCCGGACGTCGGAAAACAGGTCGTATTCCAGGGAAAACAGTTTGTCCTGGGCGCCCAGGATCATGTCTTCCAGCTCTTTTAATTCCGGCGTGATATACCGTTCCGCGTTGGCGAGGGTCTGCTTGCGCGTCCAGTTTTCCGGGACAAGGTCTTTATAGGAATTGGTCACTTCCAGATAATAGCCGAAAACTTTGTTGTATTTGATCCGGAGATTCTTTATGCCGGTGGCCTCCCGCTCTTTTTGTTCCAGTTCGGCCAGCCATTGCTTGCCTTCGGTCTTCGCCTGCCGGTATTTGTCCACGTCCGGATGATAGCCGTCTTTGATGATGCCGCCTTCTTTTATGGAGATGGGCGGATCGTCCTCAATGGCTTCGCCGATCAGCTTGCATACGTCCTCCAGGGTATCCATGGCGTCGCGTATGTCTTTCAGGTCTTCGGAACGCGTATTTTGCAGCAGGTATTTGATGGGCGGGATCATGGCGATGGATGACCGGAAAGCGGTCAGGTCCCTCGGATTGGCGGAACGGTAGCTGATCCGGCTCATAAGACGTTCCAGATCGTAGATGGAATCCAGGTATTCCCGGATCTCCTCCCGGGTGATCACATCTTCGTTCAGTTCTTCCAGGCTGTCCAGACGCCGTTCGATATCTTTTTTCTCGATAAAAGGCTGCTCGATGTAATTACGCAGCAGCCGCGCGCCCATGGCCGTTTTTGTCTTGTCGAGCACCCAGAGAAGGGAGCCTCTTTTCTGTTTTTCACGAAGGGTTTCCAAAAGTTCCAGGTTCCTGCGGGTGGAACTGTCGATGACCATATATTTATCGGTCTGGTAAGGCGTCAGCGTGGTCAGATGCGGCAGCGCGTTTTTCTGTGTTTCATACAGATACTGGAGAAGGGCGCCCGCGGCCACCGTACCTGTGGGATGATCTTTCAGGCCCAGGCCGTCCAGGCTGGACACGTGGAAATGTTCTTTTAATTTCCGGGCGCACTGTTCATCGTCGGTGTACCAGCTGTCCAGGGAGGAGACGGATATGTTGAGCCGCTGGGATATGTCGGTCAGGTCAATGCCGCACATAGGGAAATAGTCATTGTAAATGATCTCTGCCGGCGTATATTTTGTTATTTCATCATAGACTTTTTTGGCGCTGTCCACTTCGGTCAGATAAAAATCGCCTGTGGAAACGTCCGCCGTCGCGATGCCGAAGGCGTCGTCCATATAGACAAGGCACATGAGATAATTGTTCCGGCCTTCATCGAGCGCCTGCATGTTCAGGTTGGTGCCGGGCGTGACGATGCGGATCACTTCCCGTTTAACGATGCCTTTCGCCTTTTTAGGGTCTTCCACTTGTTCGCATATGGCCGCTTTATAGCCGTTCTCGATCAGCTTGTTCAGATATGTATCCAGGGCGTGATAGGGAACGCCGCACATGGGCGCCCGTTCTTCCTGTCCGCAGTCTTTGCCTGTCAGCGTGATCTCCAGGACTTTGGACGCGATGATCGCGTCGTCGAAAAACATTTCATAAAAATCGCCCAGACGGTACATGAGGATACAGTCCTTATACTGGGCTTTCGTATCCATATACTGCTGCATCATCGGTGTTAAAGGTGCCATTGATCTTCTGCCTCCCGCTTTTTTGTCTATCTTACCATCTTATCGGTAATGAAAAATAATGTCAACTTTTATTCGTTTAAAAATTCGCTCCCGGGCCGTACGCGACCGGCTTGCCGGGAAGAACGTATTATATTATACTTTTTTCAGGCGTATTTTTCTGAAAGAAGGTTGGAGAAATGATCATCAGGGATATAAACGATAAAGACATTCCGGCGGTCCTTGATATTTACCGCCCCTATATCACGGATACCCGGATCACGTTTGAATATGACGTGCCGTCCGCAGA
>CALWEE010000034.1 GCA_944376975.1 uncultured Lachnospiraceae bacterium | reverse complement strand
TCAATATCTACAGTTTTCAAGGTTCTTTTGAGCCTATTTTTTCATGGCTCGTTTTTCATAGATTACTTGACACTACCGCAGATTTCTTTAATCACAGTGTAAATCCAATCCGTCGCTTCGGCCCCTTCTGCAAGGAGCGCCGCCTTTTCATCTTCATTCAGCCTGCGGGAAAGCACCCGTATGGTTTTTTCGTCCACATGTTCTTTTCCCAGGGTCTTTAACGCCTGGATCACCAGGATCGTCATAGGCGACAGGCCCGTAACCTCCTTGTTGGTCCGGTGCTTAAATTCAATCTTTGTCTTATCCCATTCATAGGTTTTATATGGTCCGTCGCTGATATAGGACCATACTGCCGTTACCTGAGTAGACAGCCCCAGCATATTTAATGCGGTATCTCCACAGGGAGCGATGGTCCAATGATAGCATCTCGCCAATGCTTTGGCAACCGCATCCGGGTCCGCTGCCACAAATTCCCCAAGGAGCTTGCTGAATTTCGGCTTTTCAAAGACTCCTTTCAAAATACGCCTGAGCGTCCCAGCCTGTACAAGCCGGTTCAGGTTCCTGCGTATGGTCTCGCTGTCCGCCACATCCGCAAAATCGGAAACAATAAAAATCGTACCGTCAGGAGCCGCACCAATGCGTTTTTGAATCTCTTTCGCATAACCGTATGCCATGCGTATCGCCTCCTTTTGTCCCGTTTATTATATATTATTCGGGACAAAAAAGCAATATACCTGTCCCTTTCCCTAAAGGATTCCCAGGAAAAAACCTCCTGATACCTTAGCAACTGGCTCAAAATGTGCCCCGGTAACGAATAGATACTGAATCTGCTGCTTTTCATTTTAATTTTTTTAATACTTCGCCAATATCCCCGTCAATGCAGATAGAACGATTTGCAATTTCTCTTGGGGCTCCGGCTTCCCCCAGGTTGACGCAGGCATAAACCGCCCAGGGATTCTCCGCTGTCATTCTCCAGAAGGAAAATTTCACTATACCGGGGGTGTTCATTCCGACTCCAAGTTCTAAAAAAAGGATCTGCTGTCCTTTGTGCCTGCGAACAAAATCTGCGTACCGTTCATTCGCCCGATACCAACCTTCATCTTGGACAAAAGTGTCGTCAGTTCTTAAATTCATTGTCGTCGTTTTGCCGCAAACAGGACAATGTGGAATGAGTTCTGTCGGTATTCGCATATCTGCCTGCTGTTCAACCATTGCACGAATAACTGCTTCATTATCATAAGTGCTATTATGGCAGGGGACACTACATTGAAAAAGACCATAATCGCCCTGTGTATAAAATAATCTCTGTTTATCAAAACCCGCTTTTTGAAATTGATGGTCAACATTTGTGGTTAAGACAAAATAATCCTTATCTTTCACAAGCTCAAAAAGTCTTTTGTATGTTCCGTTATCTATGTCCGCATATCGGTTTATAAAAACATATCTTGACCAATATGCCCAATATTCTTCCTGACTGGCAAAAGGGAAAAAGCCGCCTGAATACATATCTCTAAATCCATACTTATGAATAAAATCAGCAAAATTATCTTCAAATCGCTTTCCCGTATATGTGAAACCTGCAGAAGTAGACAGACCTGCGCCTGCGCCAATAATAACAGTATCTATCTTTTGCAAAAGTTCATGGAAACACTTTGTGTTATCCGATGAGTTCTCGGTAGATGTCATAATCCTCTTGTTTGAAAACATTAAATACCACCTTCTCTATGCGCGTATCTGTGTTCAGATAATCCTTAACTGTTTGTACCGCAATTTCCGCTGCCTTTTTCTGTGGGAAATGAAATTCTCCGGTGGAAATACAGCAGAACGCAATACTTTTCAGACCGCTATCTGCCGCAAGCACCAAGCAGGATTTATAGCAGTCTGCAAGCTGTCTACAATGTTTATCTGTCAAGTGTCCTGATACGATCGGTCCGACAGTGTGAAGCACATATTTAGAAGGTAAATTATACGCAGGTGTAATTTTCGCTCTCCCCGTCGGTTCGCCATATCCCTGCTCATTCATAATCTTATCACAAGCCAAACGGAGCTGTATGCCACTTACGCTGTGGATAATGTTATCCACGCAAGAATGGCAAGGTACAAAACATCCCCTTAAAGCACTGTTTGCCGCATTTACAATAGCATCAATTTTTAGCGTTGTAATATCCCCACGCCATAATACCAGACGGCTATCAAGGGATGACTCAGGTAATGATGCGCTGTCTGTAACTCCTTTTATTTCAACTTCTTCACTTAAATATTCATCCTGAACTTTAAGAAATTCATTACTGATCGGGCGTGGCGGGCGAATATTCATTAGACTTCTGAGAAGCCTTTTCTGCTCATCCTCATTGTCTGGTATTTCCATATCGCTGTATTGCGGGAGTTCTGACAGCAATGCTTTTATCAGATATTCTCTTTTTTCATTATGTGTCATTTTTGTCCCTCCTTTCATTCAGAAGCCTTTTTGAATGCTTGCTGTCCACTGTAGCAAATACAGCGGAGTGGATCTTCTCAACGATATATTGCAAATAATCTTTCGTCTGCACAAGGAACCTCCTGTTTTTGCCTTCCCTTCAAGACTTGACACTTGCGGGATTTTCCTGCAAAAACTTTACGACTTCATTCATGATAAATACATCCTGATCTTGAATATGGTTTTTAGGATTGCGATCTTCATCTTGCAAGATTATAATAAATCCGTAACCACCGATCGTAAAGTAAGCACTTTATTGTGCTGTAGTTACCAAAAAGATACTATTGGACCGCTGTCAAAGGGAAACACCTGTGAACTCAGGCAAAGTTTCTGATAAAAACGATCAACAGGAGATGATATGATGAGTGAGAATAAATATATCAAGGAATTGCCGGATTGCCCTGTGGAGACGACCTTGACCTTGATCGGAGATAAATGGAAAGTATATGCGGAAGTGCCTCCGCGGGTCGAATATTCTCTGACGGACCTGGGCAAGAGCCTGAAGCCTATTCTCGACGCTCTGTGGAATTGGGGCGAGGAATACAAGGCGTCCTTGAGATGAAAGCTTTTCCGCTTCCCGCGCCCCTTTCCAAAAGCGTCATTTATCATTTGTATCACAGATCGTGATAAATGGGCTTCATGCCCTCGTAAGTGCAGAAATATTTATACCCGAGAGATTTCAGAACGTCTTTCGCCTCCTGGATATAGGTGCCCAGCTGATCCGGTTTATGACTGTCGCTGCCGATGGTGACGATCTCTCCGCCCATCTGCCGGTAAAGCTTCAGTATATCCACCGAAGGCGTGGTGTCTTTAAGACCGTACCGGTGATAGGACGTATTGATCTCGATCCCTTTGCCGTCGCCGATCGCCACCTTGAGTATCGCCTCGATCATCGGCCGGACTTTCTCAAACGGGTAAACGCCCGCCAGATCGTACCGGGTGATCAGGTCCATATGCCCCAGCACGCTGTAATCTTTAAACGATTTCACAACGGCCAGCATTTCCTCGTAATATCGTTCATTATATTCCTTCTGGGTGCGTCCTTTCTGAAAATCCTGCGTCCAGAATTCCTTATCTTCCACCTGATGGATGGACAGGATGATGAAATCAAAGGCGTATCGGTCGTACAGTCGGCGAAACTGGGGGATCGTATGGGTCTGGACGCCGAATTCCATGCCTGTACGTATGACGATCCGGTCGCCATACGCCTTTTTTAACTGTCCGATCTTTTCCATATATCTGGGATAATCCACATTGGCAAACGGATTGCCGTTGCGGTAACGGATCGTTTCGCCCTGATCCCAGTCCACTTTTATCCCGTAATCCACGTGGTCCGTAAAACAGATCTCATCCAGCCCCATGCGGATCGCGTCCCGCGCGACCGCCTCCATCGGGTATACCGAGTCGTCGCTGAACTCGGAATGTACATGATAATCTACCCGCATCCGTCTTCCTCCTTAAAACTTCATGCTTCGGTATCGGTCAAAGCAGGCGAATATCTCCTGCCTTCTTGGGCGAGCCAGTCCGGCCGCGCCGTTCCGGCTGTCGCCGATGGCCGTCAACGTCCCCTTTTCCATGGCCGCCTCCAGTTCATCCACCACCTGCTTTAATGTCTTTTTCCCGTCCATGATATGCTGCTGCGCGTATTTCACGCAGCAGCCCAGCGCCGCCGCCTGTTCGCTGTCGGCGATCTGTTCCACATACCGAAGGTCGATGGTCTCCCTGTTGATCTGCACGCCTTCTTTTCCAAGCGTCTTCATCTTGATCCGCTCCTGCCCCAAAAACCGGGGCGAGGGCGTCGGACGCCGGTCAAACGCGGGGGACATCGCCGACTCGGATATTTCCCTAAGCGGCGGGAAGGCTTCGGCTTCTTTTTTCGCCAGATCGGTGATGTCCTTCGGTTCATAACGATCCATCTGTATAACGCGGTCGGCCACATGGAAATAGGCTCCGGAACTTCCCGCCACGATGACCGTGGACATGCCGAACCGTTCGTACAATTCCCGGATCCGGTCGATAAACGGCGTGATCGGCTCCATGTCCCGGTGAATGACCCGCTGCATCAGCTCGTCCCGTATCATGAAATTGGTCGCGCTCGTGTCTTCGTCGATCAGAAGAAGGGAAGCGCCCGCCTCCATGCTTTCCACCACGTTGGCCGCCTGGGAAGTGCTCCCGCTGGCGTCCTCCGTAAAAAAGCGGACCGTATCTTTGCCATTGGGCAGATCGTTGATGAACATGGAAATGTCCGTCTTTTGGATGCTCCTTCCATCTTCCGCCCGGATCTTTACCGCCGTCGCGTCCGTGATCACATATTCCCTGCCGTCCCCGGCGATATGATCGTACACGCCCATCTCCAGGGCCCGCAGCAGCGTGGATTTTCCATGATAGCCGCCGCCCACGATCAGCGTGACGCCTTTGGGGATGCCCATACCTGTTAAAGGTCCTTTATGGGGCAGATCAAGGGTCACGGAAAGGGACTTTGGCGCGGCAAACGCCACGGCGTCTTTCATGGGACGCGCGGACACGCCGGATTCCCGGGGCAGGACGCTTCCATTGGCCACGAAGGCGCAAAGGCCCAGCTCCGGCAGTTTATCCCGTATGTATTTCTGGTCTTCCGCCAGATCGGCGACGCGGCAAAGCCGCGCGGCGTCCAGATTCCTGTAAAATAAAGACGCGCCGATGGCCTTCGGCAAAAGATCGAACAGCATCTTTTCAAGTTCCCGGGAATTGACGGTCCGTCCATTGGCCGGGAATCCGGCCTCAAACCGCATGACCAGCCGGCCGTCCGCCGGATCGATGTGGCAGGCCGACCGTTCCAGCACTTCCTGTCCGCAGGCGCTGACGCTTATAAGGCCGCTGTGCCCCGAGCCTTTGGCTATGAATGAGCAGCGTTTCGCCTGGTCCGCGAACCGGCGGGTCAATTCGTCCTGAAGGGCAACGCGGCAGCAGTCCTTTTCGTACAGATTCCGGGGGAACGCGGCGTCCGTCCCTTTTACGTGAACGCTCAGCCGGGAGGGCGCCGCGAAAGGATCCCCCTGGACATGATCGACAGACAGCATATACCCCGGAAACCGGTACTGTCCTTTTACCTCTTTATACGCCGGATAACTTCTCCGGTCGATCCGCGCGAGCAGTTGTCTCAATTCCTCAGATGTCCGCATATCCGTTCTTCTCCTTTTTCATATCGTCCGGTCTTACCGGTCTTTGTCCTTTCCCGTCAGGACGCGTATGTGGTGGCTTCCGTACAGGAACAGCGATACGCACATCATGGCCGTGCACAGGCCGATCAACACGTCTGAAACCTTTCCCGGGATGTCCGTCCAGAATATATGCAGGATCATCATGGCGTAAAGCAGGCACGTGGACACTTTCCCATGCCAGTCGGCGCCGAATACGCTGCCGGTCTTGCGGATGACAAGTATGCCGGTGATCCCCATGAAGATCTCTTTCAAAAACATCAGCACGATCGGTACACCCATCAGCGGGAACCGGGTAAACAGGCAAAACAGCATGGATACCTGCGTCAGCTTGTCCGCCACCGGATCGAGCATCTTGCCCAGGTCGCTGACCATATTAAAATGTCTGGCCACATAGCCGTCCATCATATCGGTCAGCCCGGACACGATCAGGACGATCCCGGTCGCCAGCGCGTTTTTCTCCACGCAATACAGCCATATAAAAACCGGGATCAGGCACAATCTGAAAAAAGACATGAGATTGGGTATGGTCAATATCCTGCGCTGCGTATTCTTTCTGTCATTTGATCCTGTTTTCATAACATCCTCCTCTTGTCGTATTGGTTGCATTATAGTCCGATATCGGTTATTTATCAATGGCTTGACTGTAAAGAAATCGAAAAAACGGTATAAAAGCCGTTTTTTGATCCGCCTATACGGATGAAGATTGATTTTTTTGAATTATAACGGTACTTTTTTAGGAGCTATACGGATCAGGAACATGTTTCAGGTGATATAACCGTGTAATCACGCCGGATCAGACGGTTATATCACTGAATTTTCCTGAGGAACCGTGACCTCATGAAAAAAAGACGGTTGATAAATGGCATTTTGTTCTGGCAACCGTCAAGCGACTGAAAAAATACGGTCGCCAAGACAAAAAACACAAAAAAAGCCTGAAATGCCTTCATTCCGGCGCTGGTTCCCATCCGAAGCGCTGCCCGCCGCTCAAAATAACGTGAAGCTGCCGCGAAAGCAGATCGCCCATCTGCTTTCGCGGCAGCTCCTGTATGGTCAGATCGTATATCCATTTTCCGTTGGCGCGTCTTATCTTAAAAACGCCGCGGCTACCATCAATGCCACGCAGGCGGCAAGGAAGAAAAAGTCCCTTATCCGGACTTTCACCGGCGCGTAATCAGTCCGCTTCTCGTGGCCGGAAAACCCTTTGGATTCCATGGCGATAGCCAGTTCCTCCGACCAGCGCACCGATTTGATCAACAGCGGTTTTAAAAGCGCCGGCGACACAGGCAAGACCGAAAGCCCCCTTGCCCGGAAAGCGGCCCGCGTCCGCTTATACTCCTGCATCATATGAGGAACGATGCCCCATGCCGCCAGAAGGCCGTACACAAAGATCTGGGGCAGATGGAACTGGTCTTTAAATGACCGGATCAAAAACAGGCGATCCGTGGTCAGGGCAAACACGAATCCCAGTCCGCCGTAGGCCAGTACCCGGCCGGCCTGGGCCAGTCCGTTCCACCACCGGGAATCGGAGACGAGGAAAGCGTCCGCGGTGACCGGCATGGAATGGCCGGCGGAAAACCGGTAGCCGGTAAAAAACATGCCCGCCGCCACGATCAGCACGGGGATCATGAACAGGCACAGCCGTTTTATCCCCACGCCGGAAGCGATCAGGATGACCAGCGACAAAAAGAATACGGCAAAATTCAAAACGGGATCGAAGCGGTAGGCCAGAAAAAACGTCATGGCCAGAAGGCTGACGAACTTAATGGCCGGATTGATGGAACGCATGCAAAGATCCCTCCTTTAATTCCCATATTTCGTCGGCGTAATCCGCGGCAAGCTGGCGGTCGTGGGTGGAAAACAAAAGCGCCACGCCCCGCTCCCGGGCCTGGGAACACAGGCCGTCCATGATCGCTTTGGTATTGCGCCGGTCCTGGGCGTAAGTCGGTTCATCGCAGACAAGCATATGGCAGTCGTAAGCCATAAGGGCGGCCACGCCCAGCCGTCTTTGCTGCCCCTGGCTGAGCATATAGGGGGAAATGTCCCGGTAACGCCACAGACGTATGCCCCGCAGGACCTGTTCGCTTACCTGGGGCGCCGTATCTTTATCTTTAAGCCCCACCATGATCTCGTCCCGTACCGTGTCCGCCACAAACTGATCCTGCGGATTCTGGGTAACGAACCCAATCTTTCCCAGATCGGTTTTTTTCAGTTTTTTCAAGTCTTTTCCTTCCAGGAACGCTTTCCCCTTATAAGGGAATATGCCGGAAAGGGCGCCGAACAACGTGCTTTTCCCGCAGCCGGACGGTCCCACGATGGCATAGATATGGCCGGCTTTAAACGCGGCGGTCACATCGGTCAGGACCGGTTCGTTTTTATGATGTACAGAAAGGTGTTCCAGGGTAAGGACGGTCTTTCCTTCTTTTACCGGCGGGATATCCGGCCTGTAGGAATGGCCCGGGACGATCACGCCGAGGCTCTCCAGCACGTCCGGATCCAGGCTGTCGGGCGTCATGACCTCCGGACGCAGCTGTCCGTCCTCCATGACCCTTATCGTATCGGCCGCTTCCAGCCAGTTGTCCAGCCGATGGTCCACCGCCAGTATGCCTGTCCCGTACACCCGGTTCATCTCTTTTAATTTGGCCGCGATCGTCCGCGCGGACCGATCGTCGATATTGGCGAAAGGTTCGTCCAGCAAAAGCCATTTCGGCCGCAAGGCCATGAGGCAGGCCAGCATGACTTTCTGCCGTTCGCCGCCGGAAAGGCTGATCAGCGTCCGCTCTTTCAGATGAAGGACGCCGGAAAATTCCAGCGCTTCGTCGATCACGCCATCCATATCGGACGGATCCATGCAGATATTTTCCAGGCAGAAGACCAGCTCATTCTTTACCGTATCCATGCAGAACTGGAGCTCCGGGTTCTGGAACATCATGCCCACAAGGGCGCATCGCCTGGGCGGCGTAAGCTTCGCCGGATCTTCGCCTTCCACCCGCACCGTGCCTTCCCTGAGGATCCCGGCGCCGTGGGGATAGATCCCCGCCGCCAGATAGAGCAGCGTGGATTTCCCGCAGCCGGAAGCCCCGGTGAGCACCGTGATCTCGGAAGATGAAAAGGACGCGCTGAACCCGGGCAGCAGATCCTTCCGGTCTTCAAAATACGTAAAATGGATATGATCTAACTGAATGCTCATAAATTAAAATACTCGTTTGTATATTCATTCTCCCGGCGTCTGGAGATCACGCCGTTCTCCACGAGGAAATCCGCCATGCGGTCCCAACGCTTCGCTTCGATCCGTCCCCAGTGTCCGTCTTTATCCAAAAAGATGGGCGCCAGATGTTTCTGACTGCGGATCAGCAGCGCGTCTGTCGCGTCCGCGGGGAGCATATCCCGGACTTCAAGGACGGTATGCTCCGGATCTTTCGCCACTTCCTGGTAAGCCCGGTCCAGAACGTTGAGGAAACGGCGGACGGCGTCCGGCTTCTCCTTGAGTACTTTGTGGGACGCGGCCATGGCCGGCGCGCAGAAATCAAAGATGGGATCCACGTCGCCCAGATTGAAATAATTGATCTCTTTTCCGGCTTCGATGAGCACCTGGTTTTCCCAGTTCTCATATACCCATGTGGCGTCCGCCACATGGCCCAGTGTCGCCACGATATCGCCCACGTCCATATTGACCAGGTTGACTTTGGAATAATCTCCGCCGTCGGCGGCTACGACACGGCCGATGGCGGCATGGAACCATGCCGGCGTCCAGTGGGTCAGCCGCTTGCCTTCCAGTTCCTTCGGCCGGGTGATGCCGGCTTCTTTCAGCGATACGATACCGGAATCGCATTTCTGGGTCATGACAGCCACCGCCGTCATGCCGATGCCTCTCTCCATACATTCCAGCATGGCGATCTCAGGGCCGCATACAAAATCGGCGCCGTGCAGATCCATATCGCCGTGGACTTCACCGGATATCTCCACTTCAAGTCCGGCTTCTTTATACCAGCCCCGTTTCTGCGCCAGCAGAAAACCGGTGTGGTTCGTATTGGGGAACCAGTCCAGAACAACTTTTAACGTATCCATCATTCATCCTCCTCATCATAGATCTTTCCGGTGTCCGCCTTGGCTCCAATGGCATAGCTTTTCACAACGCCGGTCTTTGCCAGACCATCCCCGGCAAGCTTGCAGATCACGCCGGAGAAGACGATGGCGCTGACAAAACGGACAGCCAGCTGGGCCATGAGCATGGTGGGCGCCAGTTCGATATAGTTCAGATAAAACAGCTCGTAAATAAAGATAAAGACAGCCGACAGCATACCGGCCAGGGACATGGACGCCAGGTCCCATTTTTTATAGCGGAACAGGGCAAAGACCAGCTCAGCCCCGGCTCCCTGGATCGCGCCGGTCAATACCACCGTCAGCCCGCCGGAATTGCCCATCAGAAGTTCGATGGCCGACGCCAGCATCTCGGTCACCAGCGCCACGCCCGGCTTGCGGATGATGTAAGCGGCCAGGGTCGCCGCCATGAACCATACGCCGTAAATGATCTCAAAAGAAAAGTTGGACAGACCCGTGGGCGTCAGAAGTGTGGAAAGCATCACGCCTCCATCGAATACGGCCAGATACACGGCGGAAAAGACCACCCCTAAAATGGCCATCATGATAATGTCCTTCAATTCCCATGCTTTTGTTTTCATGTTTCAGATTCCTCCTTATTGGTTTTTGTTCTTGCGAATACCAGGAGTAAGGCAGGCGGCGTCCGGCCGGCGCGGCGCGAGCCGTAGCGGTCCTTTTATCCCGGGCCCGGGGCACTAAAAAAACCGCTCCTCTGCGCGCGGAGCGGTCCAAGATATCGCCTGATACAAGTTTTCCCTCCGATGGCATTATCCAACAGGTTCAATGGGTCATGGACGGAACAGTCCAAATCTCAGCCGGCTTACCGCCAGCACCCCGTTACTTGTTGTGCAATTTTTACAAAATCTATAGTATCACATCTGTCCGCGGATTTCAAGAGGCGAAACCAGACAGCCGCGCCGGTCACGGATCGCATCTGCCGCACGGGCTGTAGCCCTCCTGTATCAGTTCTTCCCTGTCCTTATGGCTCACCTGCCGGTTCTTTTCACTGATGTCCGCCGCGCCGCCGCAGTCCGGCCGGTGGAACTTTTTCGTGTTCGTATTCAGCACATAGGACGCTTCTTTTTCTGTCCCGACCTCCGCGTCCTCGTCCCCGGAGGCAGGGCCGCTGCTCCAGGTGATATGCTCCCCGTCGGTCACCGCCACGATACTGCCCTGCTCGTCGGTCCGGAAAACCTTCACGTGCCGTTCTTCGAGGCGGGCCATCACTTCTTTATGGGGATGCCCGTAATCGTTGTCTTCGCCGCAGGAGATCACCGCGTACTCCGGGTCCATGGCGTCCAGGAACTCCGCCTGGGAAGACGTGCTGCTGCCATGATGGCTCACCTTATAGACTTCCGCCTCCAGCTCCTCGCCGGAAGCCAGCATATCGTCTTCCGCGTCCCTGCCGGCATCGCCGCAGAAAAGGAAATCGGTTTCCCCGAAGGACAGGCGTATCCCGATGGACGCGTCATTCACGTCATCGTACGTCTCATTGGCTGAGACCACGGTAAAGGACGCGCTCCCCAGCGGATACACGTCGCCCTGATCCGGATCCACGCGGTGGATCGCCTTATCTTCCACCACCTGGACCACGTCTTCATATGTCCGGGTATCTTTGCCCTCGTCAGGCATCAGAAGGGTATCCACCGGGAATTTATATAAGATCA
>CALWEE010000033.1 GCA_944376975.1 uncultured Lachnospiraceae bacterium | reverse complement strand
GTCCAGTTCATGGACTGCGTGGTCGATTATACGAAGAAAGAATATCTCCAGTTTGAAGACGACGAGTATTTTTATTATGTGAAAGCGATCCCGAAGATCCAGGTTTCCCGTTCCGAACGGAATGTAAAAACGTTCAAACCGGGCAGCTTCTTCGGCGGGAACGGAGAGAAGAAACCGAAAACGAAGATCCGCGGAAAGAAAGCGGAAGAGATACGGAAAGAGCCGGAAGATACGGTTGTCCAGGATACACAGGACCAGATGCTTTCCGATTTTGACGAACTGTCTTTTGACGGCTTCGATTTTGACGAAACGGACAATAAATGATGATAACAGGCAGACTGCGGCGCAGTCTGCCTCTTGACAAAGAAGGTGACGGCATGGGAGCCCTTGCGGATACTCTGAAAAAGTTCATAGCGTATATCCCCGCGATACGGCCGACGAATATCGTGGAGATACTGATCATCAGCGTCCTGATCTATTATATCCTGCTCTGGATACGGGATACCCGGGCATGGACGCTGCTCAAGGGCGTCCTCGTCATCCTGGCCTTTGTCGTGGTCGCCTATGTATTTGAGATGAACACCATACTCTGGCTGTTCGGCAACCTGATCAATGTGACGATCATCTGTGTGTTCATCCTATTCCAGCCGGAACTGAGACGGGCCCTCGAACAGTTGGGAAGCAAGAACATATGGGCTTCTTTTGGCTTTTTTAATAACACTTCCGGCAAACAGGACACGAAGGCTATTGAGAAGACGATCACGGAGATCGCGAAAGCCTGCGGCGAAATGTCCAGGGCCCGGACCGGCGCGCTGATCGTCATCGAGCAGAGCGTGCGGCTGAGCGAATACGAACGTACCGGTATTTTCCTGGACTCTTTGGTGAGCAGCCAGCTTCTGATCAACATTTTTGAACATAACACGCCGCTTCACGACGGGGCGGTTTTTGTGAGGAACGACCGGATCGTCGCGGCCACGTGCTATCTGCCCCTGTCCGACAATATGCTCCTTAGCAAAGAGCTTGGGACGAGACATCGGGCCGGCGTGGGCATCAGTGAAGTTTCCGACAGCGTCACGGTCATCGTATCGGAAGAGACGGGCGCTATTTCCGTAGCTTATGAAGGACAGCTTTTGCGAAAGCTGAGCCAGCAGGAACTTCGGGAAAAGCTGGAGGGGATATTAAAAAAGGACAAGACGAAGAACAGACGGATCGTCCGTTGGAAGGGATTAGGCAGACATGAAAAAAAGGCTGATGAATAATCTGGGGATGAAATTAATATCACTGGCATTGGCGATCGTGTTCTGGCTCGTTGTCGTCAGCCTGGAAGATCCGGACGGCACCCGTTCCTATGAGATCCCGGTGACGCGTATCAACGAGGATCTGATCCGTGAGAACAATATGACGTATGAAGTCGTTTCAGGCAATACGGTCACGGTGACCATAAGAGCCCGGCAGTCGATCCTCAGGGATCTGACGGCCAAAGATTTTGAAGCCACAGCCGATTTTTCCAAGCTGTCTTTCGTGGGCGCTGTGCCCATCGATGTGCAGGTCAACCGCTACGCCAGCCAGGTGACGATCATAAGCGGGACGAACAACGTGATGCAGATCAGCATTGAAGAGCTGGGCACCGCCGATATCATGATCACCGCCCGCACGACCGGTTCGGTGGCCGGCGGGAAGGCGCTGGGCCAGCTGTCGGTGCAGCCCAACATGATCCATATCGAAGGCGCCGCCACCACAGTGGAAAAGATCGCCACGGTCTGCGCGGAAGTCAATGTATCCGGCCTTTCGGAAGATACATCCTTTGACGTGGAACCCATATTATACGACCAGGAAGGCAACGAGATCGACACGACCGATCTGTCTTTGAACGTATCCAGCGTGGAAGTGAACGTTTCCCTGCTCGATACGAAGACCGTTCCGGTTTCCTGGAATGTGGAGGCTTCCGCGGCGGCGGGGTACGGTATACGCTCCCAGGATTACGCCCCGAAGGAAGTGACCATCGCCGGCGATAAGGATACGCTGAGAACGATCCGCGCCATCACGCTGGACGATTATGTGGCGGAGGGCCTTACGGAAAGCGTGGAAAAGATCGTCGATCTGGAAGCGATCGTCCGGGATATGGGCTGCCGTCTGGTCGATCCGGAGACGGAAGGTTCTGTCCGCGCCGCGGTGAACGTGGAAGCGTATGAAGAACGGGAGGAGAAGATCGACCTGGGCGACATCCGCCTGGAAAATATCGATTCGACCCTTTCCTACACAAAGAACGGCAGCGAGACGGTGACGTTTGAAATACAGGGCCTTGAAACCGATATGCGGAATCTGGATATGGACAAGGTGACGGTCTATGTGGATATGGACGGGCTGGAGAACGGGACATATGACGTGCCGCTTCAGCTGGAAGGCGCGCCGAACGTGACGTTGACGGAAGAAGTGACGATCCAGGTGACGGTGCGCGGGAAATGACCGTAAGAAAAATATTGCAAATATCCCAAAAAAGTGATAGCATGATGGTTAGTATGGGTTTTAGAGAATGGAGAGATCAAAATGGTTAGTGACAAGATTACAGTAAAGAATCCCTCTGGACTGCATCTGAGACCGGCGGGAGTGTTCTGTAAAGAAGCGACAAAGTTCGATTGCCAGATCACCTTTCATTTCAAGGGCAGCACGGCCAACGCGAAAAGCGTGCTGAGCGTACTTGGAGCCGGCGTGAAATCAGGAGATACGATCGAGCTTGTGTGCGACGGCACAGATGAAGAAGAAGCTCTGGAAGCAATGCGATATCTGGCGGAGAAAGGCCTTATAGAAGTAGACAAGTAAGAGCGGGATAAAGCTTCCGAATATATTCGGAGGCTTTATTATTTTCCGCGGCGGCGGGCGTCTGGCCCGCGGGATAAAAGAATAAGAGGTTCAGGAGGAAGGACAATGGTGAATTATCAGAGATATAAACGGGTGCCGGTACTGGATTTTCCGGAGAGGACCTGGCCGGGCAAAGAGATCGAAAAAGCGCCGATCTGGTGCAGCGTGGACCTGCGGGACGGCAATCAGGCCCTTATCGAGCCCATGGTAGTGGAAGAAAAGCTGGAATATTTCAAGATGCTTTTGAAACTGGGCTTTAAAGAGATCGAGATCGGTTTTCCGTCCGCGTCCCAGCTGGAATATGATTTTCTCCGCACGCTGGCGGATCGGGATCTGATACCCGATGACGTAAAAGTCCAGGTGCTGTGCCAGTGCCGCAAGCACCTGATCGACAAAACCTTTGAAGCGATCAAGGGCATCAAGAACGTTATCTTCCATATATATAATTCCACTTCCGTACTGCAAAGAGACGTTGTCTTCCATATGGATAAGGAAGAGATCAAGCAGATCGCCATCGAAGGCACCCGCATGGTCAAAGAGGGAGCGAAGGACTTTGACGGCAATCTGTGGCTGGAATATTCGCCGGAAAGCTTTACCGGCACAGAGATGGATTACGCGCTGGAAGTGTGCGAGGCGGTGAAAGACGTGTGGCAGCCGACGAAAGAGCGGCCCATCATCCTGAACCTGCCGGCCACGGTGGAGATGACCACGCCCAATGTTTACGCGGATCAGATCGAATGGATGAGCACCCATCTGACAGACAGGGACAAGATCATCCTCAGCATCCATCCCCACAATGACCGGGGCTGCGGCGTGGCCGCCACGGAACTGGCGCTGCTGGCCGGCGCGGACCGGGTGGAAGGGACCCTTTTTGGCAACGGAGAACGGACAGGGAACGTGGATATCCTGACGGTGGCCTACAATATGTTCTCCCAGGGCATCGATCCGAAGCTGAACATTGAAAATGTGAACGAGATCATCGACGTTTACGAACGCTGCAATAAGATGGATATCGATCCCAGGCATCCTTACGCCGGCAAGCTGGTGTTCACCGCTTTTTCCGGTTCCCATCAGGACGCGATCAGCAAAGGCGTCAAAGCACTGAAGGAGAGACATTCCCAGTATTGGGAAGTGCCGTATCTGCCCATTGATCCTGCCGACGTGGGCCGGGAATACGAAGCGCTGGTGCGCATCAACAGCCAGTCCGGCAAGGGCGGCGTGGCCTTTGTCCTGGATCAGTACTACGGCTTCAAACTTCCGAAGGAGATGCACAAGGAACTGGCGGAACGGGTGCAGAAGATGTCCGAACGTTACGGCGAGATCACGCCGGAGCAGATCATGAACATTTTCCGCAAGATGTATATCAACGCGAAGGAACCTCTCCATTTCCGCAAAGCCCGCATCGAAGATATCAGCGATACCCAGAACGAATACGACACAAAGGTGCTGCTCACCTATACGGACCACGGTGTGGAGAAGACGGTGGAAGGTTACGGAAACGGACCCATCGACGCGGTCAAGGACGGCCTGTTCCGGCATGCCGGTTTCAGTACCCGCCTGACCATGTACCACGAGCATGCCTTGACAAAGGGCTCCGATTCCCAGGCGGCCAGCTACATCGCCCTGGAAGACAGAAAGGACGGCCGCATGGCTTACGGCGTCGGCATCAGTTCCAATATCAACCGGTCTTCTTTCCGGGCCATATTCAGCGCGCTGAACCGGCTGTATTATCCGGAAATGCAGAAGTGACGCCGGACGGAAGATAAGAACGTTTAAAAAGGGTTTTTCGCGGCAGACAGGAAGCGCCGCGGAAGATCCTTTTTGTTTTTAACATGGAGGTAACTGTATGGGTTATAAAACGATCGCGGAAACATCCCGCCTTTGGATCCGGGAATTTGTCCCGGAAGATCTGGACGACCTTTATCGTCTGTATGAAGCCGGAGGCGCCGAATATGTGGAACCGCTGAGCGCGGACAGGAGCGCGGAACGGGCCCGGCTGGAAAGCTACTGCGTCTACGCCTATGGCTTTTACGGCACGGGTTTTTACGGCGTGGTGGAGAAAGCCTCCGGAGAACTGATCGGCCGGTGCGGCATCCAGGTGGCCGAGATCAACGGGATGGGCCTGTATGAACTGGGTTACCTGATCCGGAAGGACTGCCGGAAAAAAGGTTACGGCCGGGAGGCGGTGTTGGCGGTCATGGACTATGGGAAACGGGAAGTGGGAATCGAAAAATTATATGTCCGGATCCATAAAGACAATGAAGAATCTGTAAATTTCATTGAAAAATTAGGATTTAACCGACAAAAAACGGATATGGCGGAAGATGGCATAACGTGTTTATATGTCAAAAATCTATGAATAAAAAGTTAAGAAAATATTACAAAAGGGGTTTGCTTTCTGTATAAAGTATGTTAGAATAGAGGACAAGCAATGTCATGAAGTATGTACAGAAGGACAGGAAGGAAGAATATGAACAAAAAACTGATTTTATTTTTGACCTCTCTTTCTCTTACAGTAGCCCTTCCGTTCCAGACAGCGGTATTCGCCAGCGAGGCGGCCATCGTCCCGGTGGAGAACAGAGCTTCTCTGAAGGCGGCGACGGGAGAATACCGGTCGTGGAAACAGGGCGATCCTAGATGGGGAAGTATGCACCTGGGCTCCAGTTCAGATACAATGGCACAGTCAGGATGTCTCGTAACGGCCATCGCCACATTGATGGTACATACCGGCTGCGCGGACGAATCGACCATGGATCCGGGTGTTTTGTGTGAGTATTTGAGCAATAACGGCGGTTTTACCGCTTATGGCGAATTATATTGGGCCAAGATCAACGGCGCGGCGGATGGTTTTTCCTTATCCAACTGGAAAGTCATGCTGTCCGGAAGCGCGGCGGATAAAGCGGCTACGATCGAAGACTATGTATCCAGAGGATACGCGGTCGTTGTCAATGTGGCTTACGGCAGCCACTGGGTAGCGGTTTCCGGCGTGAGCGGCTCCAACGTCAGCATTATGGACCCGGCGTATTCCACGACGGATCTGTTCGGCTACTATGACGCCGCGGGCGTGGACCGTATCGCTGTGTTCAGCGCCAACGGCAGCATGGAAAGACCGGGCGATGGCAGCAGCAACTCCAACGTGGTAACCAGCTATAACGCCACAGGTAAAGTCAACGTGGGCGCCTCTTATCTGAATGTCCGTACCGGAGCGGGTACCGACAAAGGCTATCTGAGAGACGGATCCGGCAATCAGGTCACTCTGCAGAACAACGCGCAGGTGAGCATCACCGGAAAAACGACAGACAGCAACGGTGAATTGTGGTACCGTATCGCCATCGACGGCTATACCGGATATGTCTATGGCGCTTACATAACGATCACGTCCGACAGTGGTTCCGGCAGCAGCACGGAAGGCGTGCCCGGTTATGTCAACGGAACGAGCGTGAACGTGCGCAGCGGCGCGGGAACCAACAACGGCGTCCTGACGGTGGCCAATATCAATGACGAAGTCAAGGTGATCGGCGAAGCGACAGATGGCAGCGGCGATACATGGTATAAAGTAGAGATCAACGGCGTGACCGGCTTTATCCTTTCCGATTATGTCACACTGGATTCTGACGGCAGCGACGGCAGCGGTTCTTATGAAGCCAAAGAAGGAACGGTCAACGCGACGAGCGTCAACGTCCGTACCGGAGCAGGAACCGGCAACAGCGCCATCACGATGCTGACTGTCGGCGATAAAGTGAAGGTTGTGGGCGAGGAGAAAGACGGCGCCGGCGCAACCTGGTATAAGATCGAATATTCCGGCGGTTCCGGATACATCCATTCCGATTACGTGACCATCGGCAGCGGCTCCGGAAACAACGGCGGAAGCTACGAGCAGAAAGAAGGTTACGTCAACGGAACGAGCGTGAACGTGCGCAGCGGCGCGGGAACCAACAACGGTATCGTGACCGTGGCGGATATCAACGATAAAGTGACGGTCATCGGCGAGAAGAAAGACGGCGCCGGAGCCACCTGGTATAAGGTGAAGATCGGCAGCGCGGAAGGTTATATCCTTTCCGATTACGTGACCATCGGTTCTTCCGGCAACAGCGGAAGCGGCGAGACGACCTATGAGCCGAAAGACGGCGCGGTCAATGCCAGCGGCGTGAACGTGCGCAGCGGCGCGGGGACCAACAACAGCGTGGTAACGGTCGTTTCAACGGGTACCGCGGTCAAAGTGACCGGCGAAGCGAAAGACAGCAGTGGCGCGGTATGGTACAAAGTGACCATCGGCAGCACGGAAGGGTATATCCATTCGGATTATGTGACCATCGGAGCGGCAGGCGGTTCCACCGACAGCGGCGAGACGATGAATAAAAAAGGTACGGTAAACGATGATTATGTTTATGTCCGTACCGGGGCAGGCACCAACAACGACCGGATCACCCATCTCAACAAAGGGACAGCGGTGACGGTAGTCGGTGAAGCGACAGACGGCGCCGGCGATGTATGGTACAAGATCCAGTACTCCGGCGGCACAGGCTATATGCACTCCGATTACATCGACCTTGACGGAGCGTCGGCCGGATCGGACGGCAATACCTCCGGAGGCACGTCCGACAACTCGGGCAACGCGAATGTGGATGCCAGCGACGCGGTGATCGGCAAAGAAGCGATCGTCAACGTGGCCCTGGTCAATGTGCGCAAAGGCGTGGGCACCGATAAAGATATCATAACCGAGCTGAGCAAAGACGTTTCCGTCCTCGTGGAAGGCATCGAAACAGACAGCGCCGGCGAAGTATGGTATAAGGTGGCATTTTCCGGAACATCCGGTTACATGTACGCGAAATACCTGAACGTACAGTATTAAATAAACGTCCCCGAAAAGGACACGGAATGAAAGACACGGCTCGGTACCGGCAAGGTACCGGGCCGTATTTTTACTGGAAATGGCCGCGGTCCTATGATAGAATAAAAAGAAGACCTGAAGGGAGATATATAATGAAACATTATGATTATATCATTGTAGGAAGCGGGCTTTTCGCGGGCGTATTCGCCCATGAAGCGTGGAAAAGAGGCAAGACCTGCCTTGTGCTGGAGAAACGTGACCACGCCGGCGGCAATATTTACTGTGAAGATGTGGAAGGTATCCATGTGCACCGGTACGGCGCCCACATTTTCCATACGAGCGATAAAGAAGTGTGGGACTATGTGAACGGGCTGGCCGAGTTCAACCGGTACACCAATTCGCCGGTGGCCAATTACCATGGGGAAATGTACAATATGCCCTTCAACATGAACACTTTCAACAAAATGTGGGGCGTGCGCACGCCGGCCGAAGCGAAGCGGATGATCGAATCCCAGAAAGAAGAACTGGCGGGTAAAACGCCGGAGAACCTGGAAGAACAGGCGATCAGCCTGGTGGGCCGGGATATATACGAAAAACTGGTCAAAGGCTATACGGAAAAACAGTGGGGCCGGGACTGCAAAGACCTGCCCGCGTTCATCATCAAGCGCCTGCCGGTAAGATATACCTATGACAACAACTATTTCAACGACAATTATCAGGGTATCCCCATCGGCGGCTATAACGTGATCATCGACAAACTGTTTGAACACTGTGACATGCGGCTGAACGCGGATTTCCTGGAAAACAGGGAAATGTATCAGGCCATGGGCGATAAGGTCCTTTATACCGGCCGCATCGACGCCTGGTACGGGGAGTGTTTCGGCGCCCTGGAGTACCGGAGCCTGCGTTTTGAGACGGAAGTGCTGGATGAGGACAATTATCAGGGCGTGGCCGTGGTCAATTATACCGACCGGGAAACACCGTTTACCCGTATCATCGAGCATAAGCATTTTGAATACGGCACCGGGCCCAAAACCGTGATCACCCGGGAATATCCCGCGGAATGGCGCGACGGCATGGAGCCGTACTATCCGGTCAACGACGCGAAAAACCAGGAACTGTATCAAAAATACGCCCGTCTGGCGGCCAAAGAAAAAAATGTCCTGTTTGGCGGACGGCTGGCGGAATACAAATATTATGACATGGACAAAGTGATCCGATCGGCTTTGACCATGGTAAAAGAGGAGCTTGACTGATGCTTTTGTCCGTGATCGTACCTTGCTACAATGAGCAGGATGTCATTGAAAAGACGTGGGAACGGCTGACAAGGGTCGTTTCCGAAAACGGCAGAAAAGAAAAATATGATCATGAACTGATCTTTATCGACGACGGGAGCACCGACGGCACGCTGGATAAGATCCTTCATATGGCAAAGAAGGATAGCCATGTCAAATACCTGTCCTTCAGCCGGAACTTCGGGAAAGAGGCGGCCATGTACGCCGGGCTTGCCTACGCGTCGGGCGATGGCGTCATCATCATGGACGCGGATCTGCAGCATCCGCCGGAACTGATTCCCAAGATGGTCAGCCGATGGAAGGAAGGCTACGATCAGGTCATCTGCAAACGGGACCGGAAAGGCGACGGGGCCTTCCGGACCTGGTCGGCCCGGATGTATTACCGGCTGGTCAACCATCTGGTAGACGTGCGTATGGAAGACGGCGTCGGCGATTTCCGGCTTCTTGACCGGAAAGCGGTAGACGCCCTTTTGTCCCTGACCGAATACAACCGGTTTTCCAAAGGCCTGTTTTCATGGATCGGTTTTAAACAGACCTTCATCCGCTACGAAAATCATGTCCGGGAAGGCGGAACGAGCAAGTGGTCTGTAAAAAGACTCCTTCGGTACGGCATCGACGGGATCATGTCTTTTAACGACAAACCGCTGCGTATCTGCTTCTGGATGGGCGGCCTGCTCTTTACGTTCGGTGTGCTTTATCTGACGGTGATCTTTATACGCATCCTGCTCCATGGCGTGGATGTGCCCGGATATTTTACCACGATCTTCGCCATACTGATGATCGGGGGCGTCCAGCTTTTATCCATTGGCGTGCTGGGGGAATATATCGGCCGGATCTATCACGAAGTGAAAAGACGGCCGCCGTTTATCGTCGATAAGACCAATATCAAAGACAAAGGAAAACGATCATGACAGACAGGATAAAGAATAGGATTTTACGGTACAGGGAGGTTATCCTGTATCTGTTTTTCGGTGGGCTGACCACCCTGGTCAATATCGTCAGCTATTTTATATGTACGGATCTGTTTGGTATACATTACCTGGCGGCCACGGCCATTTCATGGGCTTTGGCGGTGGCGTTCGCCTACGTGACCAACAGGATCTGGGTATTTGCCAGCAAAAAGCACGGGTTTGAGGCCATTTGCCGGGAAATCGTCATGTTCGTCAGCTGCCGGCTGCTTTCGGGCGCCATGGATATGGCGATCATGTTCATCGGCGTGTCGATCATGGGCATCCCGGACGGTGTGACCAAATTCCTCACCCAGGTTCTGGTCGTCTTGCTGAACTACCTGTTCAGCAAGATCATCATATTCCGTAAATAAACGTCCGCTCCGGGCGTTTTTCACAGAAAAAACATATATGGATCATATACTTATCACAAATGGTTGGTACAATGACCCCATAAAAAGGAGAAAAGGAGCGGTAAGTATGGATGAGTTCTATAATGATCATATACAGAATGGTTCAGATAACGCAAACGGCGGACAGGAGACGCCGGAAGTCAATTTTGTCATGAGAGGCGGATCGGATCCGGAACCGGACAAGGGACAAAGCTACAGCGTCAACGATACGTACGCGGCTGAAAGCAGTTTTTCCGAAAGCGATACATTCCAGACATCGCAGGAGGCGCCGGCATCGTCGCCTTATGATTACAGTTATTATCAGCAGGAGCCCCGGTACCAGACGTATAACGGCGGGAACAGGCCGGCCGGAAGAAAGCCGAAGAAGAAAAAAGACAGTTTCGGCCGCAAACTCATCCGGGCAGCCTGCTGCGGGCTGGCCTTTGGCCTGGTGGCCTGCGGCGTGTTCTGGGGATTTAGCCAGGCGACCGGACTGGATCTTACCACCAGCGGGACAGACGGCCTGTCCAACGTGAACATTGTGAAAACCTCGGCCACCGGCGTATCGACCATAGAGGCCGATGACGTGTCGGATATCGTGGAACAGTGTATGCCGTCCATTGTGGCCGTGACGACCGAGATCGTGACGACCCAGAATTTCTTCGGGCGGACCTATTCCCAGGAAGGCCAGGGAGCCGGTTCCGGCATCATCTTCAGCCAGCAGGACGGACGACTTTACGTGATGACAAACTATCATGTGATCGAAGATTCCACGAGCATCCACATTACCTTCGCGGATAATTCCACAGCGGAGGCGACGGTGCTCGGCTATGACGAGAACAGCGATGTGGCCGTTCTGACCCTGGATTATGACGCGCTCAGCCAGGAGACGAAGGACGCCATCGCGGTGGCCGTGATCGGCGATTCCGATAACCTGAAAGTGGGCAACGGCTCCATCGCCATCGGCAACGCTTTAGGTTACGGCATGTCGGTAACGACAGGACCGATTAGCGCTTTGGATCGGGAAGTACAGATGACAGACGGCTCCATGACGCTGATCCAGACACAGGCCGCCATCAACCCGGGCAACAGCGGCGGCGCGCTGCTCAACACCAAGGGTGAAGTCATCGGCATCAATACGGTCAAATATTCGGATACGGATGTGGAAGGCATGGGCTTTGCCATTCCGATCAACGAAGCCATGGAGACCGTCGAAGGGATCATCAACGGGACCATCGTTCCGAAGACCGATGAGAATACGCCGTATCTGGGCATCACAGGCGGAACGCTGGACGAAGAATTTGTCAAACAGTACGGATATCCGGCCGGCGTATATGTCAGCATGGTGGCGGACGGGTCTGCCGCGGCCAGAGCCGGCCTTGAACAGGGCGATATCATCACCGCTTTCAATGGAACAGATCTGACGACCATGGATGAGCTTCAGGAACTTCTGGCGGAATGCGCGCCGGGAGACCAGGTCACGCTGACCGTCCAGAGACAGGGAAGGGATGGCGATTTCTCGAAACTTGAGCTGTCCACCATCCTCGGATCCAAGGCGGATGAAG
>CALWEE010000032.1 GCA_944376975.1 uncultured Lachnospiraceae bacterium | reverse complement strand
GCTTGGCATGAACCCGGTTGAAGGCGGTAAGACAGAAATCGTCGCGGATATCCCGCTTTCAGAATTATACTGATATTCCACGAATCTTCGTTCCATGACCGGCGGCAGAGGTACTTACGCGTATTCCTTCAGCCGCTATGAACAGGCGCCTTCGGACGTACAGGATAAAGTCGTGGCGGAAGGTACGGATGAATAACAGATAGGAAGCGGCATCCGCCGGATGCTATCTGTCATTTCCTTCATGATAAAGGAGGGGATCCCGAAGACGGTAAACGTTGGAGAGATCCCCTTCTTTTGTTATATATAAACAGCGCAGAAAGAAAATTGGGGGCTTTAAAAACCGCTGTGTCAGAAAAGACGGGCTGTAAAAGGAGACAAGGTGATGATGAAAAGAGGAAAAATATGTCCGGTTTGTAAAAAAGATATCGGGCAGGAAGCAGATGTTTGTCCGTTTTGCGGTTTTGACCAGATGAATCGGATATTTTTAAGCAAAGAGGATTATGAGGACTGGCAAAAAGAAAAGCGTTCATCCCAAGAGAAGCCCAAAAAAGAAACCAGGCTGGATGGAGGACAGATAAAGGAGGACGTTTTGCCGCCTTTGTTTTTGGAAAGGGAGCAGACGATCGTAAAGTCATGGTTCGGACGGCCTGCGGTTGAGCATGAGAATGTGAAGGTGATCGCTGGCGCCAGACACGGACTTATCCTTACCGGCGATGGAAAACTTTATGGCATCGGTGAAAATGATACCGGACAAATAGCTGATTCTGATAGAAGATCCTATACCACCCCTCATCTGATCGCCGATCACGTGCTAAGCGCGGCCGCAAGTTTAAATTACACTCTATATATTTCAAAAAACGGGCAGGTTTATTTGCAGGGGAGGGGCGTCTATAAGGATCGTTTCAAAGGGTTTGAGGGTGCCGTGCGGGTAGAAGCATCCAAAGATCATGGAGATGTTTTTTATTTACAAAATAAAGAAGGGCAGTGGCTTGCGTTCGGAGATAATGAGGACGGCCATCTGACTGGGCAGGTAGAAAAAATGGCGTTTTATTGGCCAAACTGTAAGGTGCAGACGGTTCGGTACTTCTATAGCGGAAAAGGCGAAATACTTCCAAAGGCCTTCCAGCCCTACACTGGCCGTAGTTTTTATACGGGACATTTTTCAGTTCATGGCGAACTGACAGACGCCCGAAATCAGCTTCTTTTCCAGGTCAGCCGTCATGAAAGGTACCAGGATCTGAGAAAACGGCTGGGAGAAAAAAATCTGCGGATGGAAATCACACAACTGGATAGTCGGTTAAAAAAAGAAGCGGATCAGCAGACGCTGAATGAGTGCTGGAATTACTTAATGGATCGGAGATACGATAATAGAGGGTATCCTTGGGACAGAAACGCTTTATATGCAAAAGAATATGAAGAATCTTACAGTATAGCCTTATATTATGAATGCCGTCAGATTTACGATCCGATCCCCTGTAAAGTAAAAGAGGAAAAACGGGAATGGCCGTGGATGTTTCAAGAGATTCCGATGGCGGATAAATACGGTGAGAGATATCTTATCTGTATTGAAGAAGGCAAATTCCTCTGGGTGGCAGAGAAAAAAATAAAAGAGTATATGGAGCGTCAGCTTACAAAGCCTTTGATACGGATAAACTCGAAATCTTCTAAAACATTTTTAAGAAAAGTTTGGAAAGACGTGAGAAATGATAAATATAGCTGGATGTTATTTGATGTGCCCATCGCTTTTGAACTGAGTCTTTAAGATGGAAAATTTCCGGGCGGCGGAACAGGTTCTGACGGGCGAGCGATCACTTCGAAGGATCCATGCAAGACCGGAGCGCGGATGATCTGTTCCCGTATTCCGGGAAACGGCGGTAAATGACTGGAGAAAAAACGGGAAACGGCCTGTATAATAAATACAGAAGCATCAGAAAGGAAGAAGTTTATCAAAAAAGGAGGATGAATGTGGGAAAAGGGAAAATATGTCCGGCCTGCCATAAGGATCTGCCGGAAGGGACGGATACCTGCCCATTCTGCGGGTTTTCCCAACTGGATCGGATATTTCTGGACAGAGACGATCAAAAGGTATGGCTGCGGACAAAGCTGGATTCCTGCGCAGGGCGGTCAGAGCCTTGCGTATTCCAGGGGGCAAAGCATAGGCTGATACTGGAAGGCGGCGCTCTTTACGGCATTGGCTGCAATGATACGGGGCAGATCAGCGATACGGATCAGGAGAATTATGATCACCGGATACGGATGCAGGATGGGGTGATCAGCGCCGATGCCGGCTGTAACTATTCCATTTATGTCACATCTGACGGACAGGTACACATCCAGGGAAGGGGTGTATTCGGAGAACGGTTTAAAGGCTTTTCCGGCGCGGTACGGGTGGAGGCGGATAAAAAGCGGGATCGTTTTTTTATCCTGGATACGCAGGGACAGTGGTTTGCCTTTGGCGATAACCGGACGGACATTTTTGCCCCGCGGGTGAAAGAAGAAGTATGGCGGCCGCCGGACAGACATGAAAGGACAGTCAACTATTACTTTGAGGGATGGGCGCAACGCCTGGAGGAAAAGGGCTCTTTTATGATCACCCGAAGCGCTTCCGGCAACCGGCTGTTTGGAGAAGATCTCAGCTCAATATACAGATGGATCTGCGGACTGGACAGATATAAAGAACTTTGCGCCCGGTATTCAAGCCATAATCTTTGGGTAGATTTAGATGCAGAGTATACACGGATCAGTGAAAAAAATATCCGGATCGCCAAAGAGGACAAGGAGGACTTTGGAAAATGGCAGGAAATGTTTGCCGGAAATCCGGTATCCTACTGGTGGGCCCAAAAAGACTGGGAGATGGTTTCGCCGTCCTGGATAAAAGTGAGTGAATACTGGAGGGATTATCATTCGGTGGTGTATCGGACGAATGAGGCTGTTTTCGAGCCGATTCCTTGTGAAAGAAAAGACGGAATGACAGATGGCGACGATTGATGGAATTTTCGGAGAAAAGAAATGAATGAAGAAAAAAATAAAACATGTCCGGCCTGCTATAAGGAACTGCCGGAAGGGGCGGATGCCTGCCCATTCTGCGGATTCGACCAGCTGGACCGGATTTTTTTAGACAAAGAGGAATATGAAGCATGGGTCGGTTCCCATTTCAGGCTTTGCAGGGATCGGCTGCGTCCATGGGTCTGTGCCGGAGTAAAACATGGACTGATCCTGTCGGATAAGGATGTATTGTACGGCATTGGCAGCAATGAAGACGGCCAGATCACGAAATACAGGAAAACAGCTTTTCACGCATTTGGCGAGACATATTATCACAGGCCAAGGCGGATGGCGTCCAATGTCATCAGCGCGGCGGCCGGCTCCAGCCACTCGGTTTATGTGACAAAAGACGGAGCAGTCCATATACGGGGACCGGCTTACGAAAGCGATACGATCAAAAACCTTTCCGGCGCTGCCCATGTGGAATCGGTCCGTCTGAGGGATATATTTTACATTTTGGATCAAAAGGGGCAGTGGTATGTTTTCGGGGATAATACGGACGGCATTGTGGAACCGGTGGCGAAAGAGAAAATCTATTCTTTTCCGGAGATGACTTTGCAAAGCTGCGACTATCAGATCGAAGGGAAGGAAATGGTTGCCATGAAAAAGCGCCGTCAGGAGTACAGCCGGGATTTTTCCTGCCTCAAAAAGATGTATACGGAACAGGAAGATCTCTACAGGCAGCTTTGGGAGACGGAGATGTATCCCCGTTTTGCCTATCAGTATGGAGAGATTAACCTGGAAGTGGAAGAAAACAGGCAAGAAGATGAAAAGGAAGAGAAACGGCCCCTCGCCTATTCCATGTTTTATGATCAGGAGTACGGTTATGAGCGCCCGGACGGCGGATGGTGGGATGACTTGAAGGAGGAACGGCAGCAGGCCGGAGCCCGGGTCACAACAAGTCCTCGGGTGACGGAAATCATCCGACGGAGAAGCTGTCGGCCTGTTTTGTATCGGACCAATGCCTGGATTTACGATCCGATTCCGGCAAAGAAACCGGAACAACCCTCAAAGGTTTCCCAGACGGAACTGGAAGACGTAAAAGCTATGGATGAGAACCGGACGCATCTGCTCCTTGCTTTGAAGAACGGTGATTTCCTGTGGATCCGTCGGTCTTATTTGACAGAGATGAAACAGGATCTTCGCCGATTTACGGAAAAATTGAAGCTTTTGGGACAAGAGGAGGGCGTGGTGTTCCGGCTTCCGGAGGAAAAAGTATGGAAAAGGATATGATCATCAGACAGGCTTTTTTTGACGGGGAACTGTTCCTGGGAGGCGTGGGCATGCACAATATGGCGGCGTCCCTTCTTCCGGCGCCAAAGAAGCGGCAGGAACTGACGGCGTATCATGTGCTTTTAACTTCTCCATGGTCTTACCATCATCCGGATGAACCCTTTTTTATGCCGGAATTTGAGAGACAGACGGCGGTTTTATCCGCCCTTGCCTGGAGACGCTACAACGGGCCCATCTGTCTTGTGACCGATGGGCCTGGGGCGGAATATTTCAGAAAATACCATATGGATCAGGTGTATGACGATGTGCTTGAAATACTGGACAGGCGCAATTACGGTATCGATCCGTCCAAGTTCTGGGCGGCAGGAAAGATCCAGGCGCTGCACCGGATCAAGGCCCCCTGTCTTTTGATGGATCTGGATCTGATCGTCTGGAAGGAGCTGGATGTGGATGGATGCCTGCTGGCAGCGGCCCACACAGAGCCGTTGGATGAAAATATTTATCCGTCACCGGATTTTTTCCTGATGAGTCCCTATTACACATGGCCGGCCTGGGACACAAAGGCATTGCCTCTGAACACATCCATTGCCTATTTTGGTGACGAAGATTTTAAGAATTACTATGCAAAAGAATCCGTCCGGTTCATGCAGTATGAAAGGGATACTCTGGATAACGGTTCCTGGTGTATGGTTTTTGCGGAACAGAGGATCCTGGGCATGTGCGCCGCATCATGGAATATATCTGTAAAGACTTATCTGGAGTATGATCGGCCACTCGAAAAGCAGGATCTGGTGACCCACCTGTGGTCGGGAAAGGGGCTTTTTCGCTCAAAGAAAAGTTTTCGCGATCAATATATGATATTATGTGAAGATAAGATCGGACAGTTTAGGGAAAGGGGGAGTCGGCTATGGACAAAGTAACCGGAAGGGGCGACCGGCTGGGACTGGACTTGGGTACGACCAACAGCGCCTGCTGCTTTTTCAACCGGGAAAGGAACGCCTTCGATTTTCTTAAATTTGACAGTCAGAGTATGGATTTTTTTCCGACCATGATCGCCTACCGGAAGGATAACGATCACATCCGTTACATTGGCAAGGCGGCGGAAAGATACCGCTTTTCATCAAAATATGATTTTTACGAGCGTTTCAAACTGTCCATGGGACAGGGCGCGGAAAAGAAAAACGGGCGGGAAAAATCACCCATGGAAACAGCCCGGGATTTTATCAGTGAAGTCATAAAAAAGTATGAACAAAAATCCGGTGAACAGGTGACCGGCATCGTGATGACGGTTCCGGATATATGGAAGAATGAAGAGGAAAACAAAATTGCCGTAGATCACCTGACAGAAATCTATGATCAGCTCGGCTATGAAGCAGATGAAAACGTGGCTTTTGAGAGCGAACCGGTATCCGCCGCTGTCTATTACTGCCGGGAAGTCTGCCGCGGAAAATACAGGGGCCATATGGTTGTGGTGGATTATGGCGGCGGCACATTGGATCTGACCTTGTGTGAAACCGGAGACGGGACCAATATAACCGTGCTGCGCCGGTGCGGCGATGGCGGCAGGGATACCGGCTGCGCGGGGGCTGCCTTTGATGATGCGCTGACAAAACGGATGATCGAAAACAACGGCCTGGACTCGAAAGAATATGAGGAAGGGACATCCCGGTTCATCGCCCTGCGCAGCGCGCTTGAAACGGCAAAGATCGCTTCCTCGGAGACAACGACGGAAGCTTTGAAAGGATATTATGAACTCTATGATAAGATCAGCGGGGAAAGTTACAACGATATGCCGGCTTTTGACCTGATCGACGACCGGTTTGGAGAATTTGAGATCATGGCTTCGGATGTGGCGGAAACTTTTGCCCGGGTGAACGAGAAGCCGCTGAAAGAAGCGTTGGACAACATTGCCCGTTATTGCCATGAGTTGGATATCGACACAAAGAGCCAGGATCATTTCCGGGTGCTGATGGTGGGCGGCTTTTCCAGTCTTTATTGTGTGGAATCCACTGTGAGGGAAGTGTTTGAGTCCATGGACGGAGTGAAAGACCGGCGGTTTGATCATGGACTGCGGATGGACGCCCGTTCCACCGCCATTGCCCATGGGGCTGCCATTATTGCTTCCGGTATGGCGGAGGTTTCCTATCAGTGTCAGAGCGACATAGGCTTTTACTATTACGATGTTTTTGATGAGGAAGAAAAGACGGCGGCGCTGATCCGGCGGGATCACCCGGTGAAAGATTATAGGGAACCGGTTTATTTCGGCGGTGTTTTAAAAGTCAGTTCCCTTGGAAGGTCCAGCGTGATCCGGCTGTTTTTCGACGACGGCAGCGGGAAGATACCGGTGAAGATGGATGAAAGTCTTGTGCAGCTGTGCCCGAATACGGATGATCCGGACAATGATTACCGTATCGGCCTGTCCATGGGGAAACATCAGATACCGATGATCCACATAAAAGATAAATATGGGAATGTGCGAAGCGAATCGCTGAATCGGATCGTGGAAAAAATTTCCCTGAGACTTGCTAAGAAAGGAGGGGAGCAGCTATGAATATGGAATTGATCCGGCAGACGCTGTCGGACTGTGAGCAGGAAGCGGAAAAGGGCTCCGATATAAAAGCCTGCGAATATGCTCTGACGGCGGCCCGGCTTTTGATCAGCCAGTCCGCGGCGGTTATGGAAAAGGCGGCAAAAGCGGATGAAGACGGGGATGGGCTGCGCCGGCTGTACATGGTCAGTGTGGCTGGGGCCAACGAAATGGCCGCTGTTTTTAACCGGACCAGGCCCTACTGGGAGCAGGCAGGTCTGACGCCAAAGCTGAAAGAGCGGATAGAAATACTCCAAAAGGATTTTGAAAAAAAGCAGGCGGAGCTGGAGGAAGAAAAGGAACGGGCAAAAGAGCTGCTTTCCATGGAGAAGGCTCTTTGCGATAAGGAAAAAGAACTGAAGAAACTAAAAGAAAAAGAAAAGCAACTTTCCGAGCTGAAGGAAAAAGATCTGAAAGAGCTTCAGAAAGAGATCGACGGCTGGAAGGAAAAGGCTGCGACGCTGACCGAACAGTGCCGTCTTGGCCGGAAAGAACTGGAGGACATGACGGCGGAATTGGGAGAAAACAGCCGGCTGATCCAGGCCATGCCGGATGAGACAGGGATGAAAAGCGTGGACGACCTGATCGCCCGCGCAAAACAAACCCGCAAGGAGGCCGAGGAAAGGAGACAGCTTTCTTCCGGTCTTTTGGATCAGATATTGGCCGAGATGGAACGGATCAGCCAGTCCGTTTCCCTGGAGTAAGCCATGCTGCGGGTATATCAGACAGTCCGCCGGATACGGACTTTAGGCCCCTACGACCGGTTCGGACTGTGGCTTCAAGGCTGTGAAAGGAACTGCCCGGGCTGCATCTCCCCGGAGGCAGGCCGGATGGATGGGGGCTATCTGGCAGACGAGGATACCCTTGCCGGAGAAATCCTTTCCGTTCCGGATATCGAAGGGATCACCGTAAGCGGAGGAGAACCTTTTTTGCAGGCGGAGGCGCTGGAAAAACTCCTTTGCCGCGTCCGGCGGGAAAAGGATCTGGGGGTTATCCTTTATACAGGTTACACCTATGAAGAAGTTGCCGGGCATCCGCTGCTGCGCCAATGCGATGCGCTGATCGATGGACCTTATATCAAAGAAGCCGATGATGGCCGGAGTATGAGAGGTTCTTCCAATCAGAGGCTTATACACTTGAGTGAACGTTACCGGGGAAAGATAGAATACGGTGAATGGGGAAGAAAAATCCAGATGGCGGAAACCGACAGGAATGAAGTGGTCATGGTGGGTGTGCCTTCCGGCCACAGCGCGGATTTTGCCCGGTATTTGAGAGATTTTTGGAAAGGAGGACCGGATGGAGATCATTGAAAATATTACCGAAAGCTTAGCGGATGCTTCACCTGTGCTGAAAGGCGCTGCGGTGATGGGCGGACTGATCCTTCTGCTGGGAGCCCTTTCCGAGGATGGTTCTTCTGCCTTTGACAGGGAATACGAGCAGTTCTGGAACCAGGCAGACTACAACCGGACGGAACTGGAAGAACAGGAATCGGTTATCCGGGGTCTGGAAAAACAGAAACAGAGTCTTGAGGAAGAAAAGGCGGAAAGAGCCGTAAATCAGTCGGAGCAGACAGAGAAGTGGATCGAAGAGACAAAACAGCTGCGGGATGAGATTGCCGGAAAACGTCACGCAATGTTTTTGCCCGGCGCTCTGGAAGAGATCGATCTGGCTATGGAGCAGACGGAGGTATTTAAAGAAAAAGGGGCCGGCCAGGCCGCCTTTCTGGAAGCAGGCAATGCCTGCCGGATGGCGCGGAGAGACAAAAAGATCATCCTGGACCGGGAGATCGAATGGGAACAGGCTTATACCGCCTATCTGGAGACGGAAGCGGTGGTAAAGGGACTTAAGGAATTATATGGAGCATGGCCGGTTCAGGTGCCTGCGGCCGAAGGAAATGAGCAGGTGACACTGGATGTGGACTACTGGACAAGGGGACAGCTGTCCGGATTTTATGACCAGGCCATGGCCCTGACGCCGGATCGGAGTCTGGGTACGGAAGAACTTGTGAAGCGTACGGAAAGGCTGGCCGGAATCCGGGATCGGATGCGGGATCTGAATACGGAAGCAGTGGAAAAATTCATGGATGCCGCCCAGAGGATGGAGATGTGCGAAGCCGTTTATCACGCCATGCAGAAACGGGGATGGATACTGGATGGGGAAAGGGCGGTCGGCCATGACGAGGATGATGAACGGCAGCCGGCTTTTTTGATCATGCGTAATGCCGTATGGGACCGGGTGAGTTTCCGTTTCACCGAAAATGGAGGCTTTCATGTATCTGTCCGGATCAGTAAAACGGGCAACCGGGATCTCCAGCAATATTTGGCGGCGATGATCCGTCAGGCTTTAAATGAAAATGATTTTACCATAACCGATTTTCAGACGTTGGCGGTTTAGGAGGTATGTATGAGTACAGTTTATATTATAAAAGACGGCATTATCGTAGATTCGCTGATCGCCACAGCGACTTATCGGGATGAACGGGGAATGACGGTAAAACCGGCCACCTATCAGGAAGAACAGGAATTGATACGGATGTCGGAAAACAATGTGAAGATCAAAGAACTGAAAGAAGATATCCGGTCTTTGGAGATGGAAGAAGATTTCTCGGATCTCGGGACAGAATACGCGGCCCTGGTAGGCAACATGCTGGACCGGCTGGCAGCATCCGACTGTGAAAAGTTTTGCCCGGGGAAGCTGGAAGGGCTGTTCAGAGAGTGGAATGAGGCAGCCGGTCATTATGACGGCGACGGCCAGATCCTGGCCGCCTGCGCGGCCCGGATCATGGGAATGGGACGGGCATTGGAAAAGGAGACATGCCGAAAACAGCTGGAATGGACGGAAGCGCAGAACCAACTTACGGAACGTATACGGACAGACCGTAAAAATATACAAAAACTGGAAATGCTCATGTTCCAGGTCCCGACAAGCGAAGGGCTGGAAACGGCAGAAGCCCTGGTGGATGAGCGGACAAGGGGCGAGCTGGAAAGGATCCGGGAACAGCTGGACGAACTGAGTCAGGCATTGCCCGGATATGATATGGAACAGACGATGGATGGAGAAAAAAAGCTTTCCGCGCTGGAGGGAAAGATCGGCCAGCTTCCGGAACAGGCCCGGCAAGTGTTCACGACCCAGCTTTGGAGGGAAGAACAGGCTCAGAATGTGGCCGAAAAACTGGCGGATGCCGGCTGGCAGATCGGGGAGATTTCCGAAGGCCGGGATATGTTTGACGACCTGTATATCGGCGTAAAGAACGTGTCCGGCGACCGGGCCGTGATCACCTTTGGTATCAATGGGGAAGTGCGTATCGACAGTTTTTTTAAAGAAGGGAACAAAGCTTTGCGCACGGCGCTTCAGCAGACGGTACTTGGCGCTCTGGTGGACGGCGGCGCGGTAAAAGCATCCGGCCAGTGCATGAATGGGGAAGACGGTGAAGCGGATGCCAACCGTTCAGCGGCTCCGGACAGCAGGACGGAAGAAGTGGAGGAAGCTTTAGTTGAACAGAAGGCTGCGGCAAAAAGGGCAGCGCCTGAAACGGAAGGAAGACAGCAGATATGAAGACATCCTATTATGACAGGGAGAATCTGGGAACCCGGCTCTTTGCCTATTACGGCAATACGGGGGATCTGTTTGTGGATGAGACCCTTTATCCCCAGACCATCTGCCAGGCTCTCCACCGGGAACTGCGGGTACATGGCTATGAGCGGATCGTCTTTTACAATTATAAAGACGGCGCTTATTTCCTGGATGAAGGATCAAAAAAACTATGGTACGGCCGTACGGAAGAAAAGCCAAAAACGGATCTGTTCGGTTCAAAACGTCTGATCAAGGGAAGCCTTCGCCCAAAGCCAAAAACAGATGATAAAAAAGAAAAGTTATCCTTTACTGTGGCGCCGGCGGAAATGATGCGTACTGCCGAACATTTTGTCAATGACAAAGAGATTGCCACAGCCGTCATCTTTCCAAACGGGATCGAAACTCTTAAGGAGTTCGCCGGAGTGGAGAACGGCAAGATCCTGGATGATTTTTTTGTCCGGATCACGGAAAGCAGCATAGAGCGGGTTATGAATCCCAATGTGGTCATTTTTCTGTTCAACCGAAGCCGTTCCCAGGTGGAAACGATACTGTCGGGCAAGGAGAAAGAATCTCTGCACAAATATTTGATGGATGTTTCCCTGACGACTTCCCATACGATCCCGCTTCCGGGGAAAAAGGAGATCCGGAACACTTTGAATTACCTGCGGATACACGGAACTAACGGCAGGAAACTGAATGTGGCCTGCAAAGACCTGGATGTGATCAGTGATCTGATCGCCCGAAAGATCGCCAGGAACGTTTCAGAGATGGACGCAGGGGATCTGTACGGCGGGGATGAACTGAAAACGTATAATCTGGAACGGACGATCCGTTATCTGATGATCCATTTTTCCGGGGAGGGCGCTTTGCTCAACGAAGCAGCCTGCCGGAGGATATGCCGGAGAAAAGACGAGAAAACCGCCCTGGAAAAACTGAACGATCTGACGGGCATGAAACCGGTCAAGGATACGGTGAACGGATTTTTAAACCTGAACAGAAATCAGGGACAGGCCGATCGGTACGCGCCGCCGGACCGGCTGTCAAGACCTGCCGGACGCCCGAAAAACCAACGGACGAACCTGCATTTTGTGCTGACAGGGAGCAAGGGAACGGGAAAGACGACAGCGGCCAGACTTCTCGGGGAAATATTGTGTGAATATGGATTTTTGACCACTGGTCATACTATAGTCACTTCTCCGGCCAGACTGGTGGGAAGCGTAAGAGGCGCATCGGAGCAAAATATACGTCAGGCGGTGGAAGATGCCATCGGCGGTGTTCTGTTCATCGATGAAGCTTACGAACTGGCGGGCGAACCGGAGATCGTCACCCAGATCGTGGCGGATATGGACCGGTTCAAGGGTGAGTTTTCCCTGGTCATGGCCGGCTATCCGGATCGGATGGAAGAACTGATGGAGACAAACGAGGGCCTTAAAGGACGGTTTGGAGACAATTGGATCCGTATTGAGGACTATAAACCGGAAGAACTGGAGCAGATCTTTAAAAAGATGGCGGCAGACAAAGGGTTTGCGGTTTC
>CALWEE010000031.1 GCA_944376975.1 uncultured Lachnospiraceae bacterium | reverse complement strand
GTCTTATCGGAACAGATGACCGATACGCTCCCCAGCCCTTCCACGGCCTGCAGTTTCCGGATGATGGCGTTTTCCCGGGCCATCTTCTGCGTACCGAAGGAAAGCACGATGGTCACGATGGAGCTGAGGGCTTCCGGTATGGCCGCCACGGCCAGGGCCACCGCGAACAGGAACGCGTCCGCTATGGAGCCGCCCTGGAAAACGTTCACGCCGAAAAGGATACCGCAGAAAACAAGGATAAGTATGGACAACTTGCGTCCGAACTGATCCAGGCTGACCTGGAGGGGCGTCTTCTTTTCCGACGCGCTTTTGAGCATGCCGGCGATCTTACCCACTTCGGTCTCCATGCCGATGCCGGTAACGATATAGGCGGCCCTCCCGTAGGTGACAAAGCTGCCGGAGTAGACCATATTTTTCCGGTCGCCGAGAGCCGCCTGTCCGCCTATGGCCGCCACGTCTTTTTCAACGCTGACGCTTTCGCCGGTCAGGGCGCTTTCATCGGTCTTCAGGCTGGCGCACTCGATCAGCCGTCCATCCGCCGGGATATAATCGCCGGCTTCCAGGGAAACGATATCGCCCACCGTCACCTCCGACGAAGGCACCGGGATCACGCTGCCGTGACGGTGTACTTTCGCCTCCGGCGCGGACATCTGTTTCAGGCTGTCCAGCGACTGGGCCGCTTTGACCGTCTGGACCGTTCCCAGGATCCCGTTGATCGTGATGACGATCAGGATGACCGCCGCGCTTTCGCCGTTTCCGAGAAACGCGGAGATGATCGCCGCGATGATCAGGATGATCACCAGAAAATCTTTAAACTGTTCCGCGAAGATACGGAGCGTGCTTTTTTTCTCCCCTTCCACAAGGGCATTGGGGCCGTACTTTGCCTGCCGCTCCCGTATGGCTTCATCGGTCAGAGGCTCAAGGCTCTGATTGATCGCCATCTGCGTTTCTTCGGCTGACAGCTGATAATACTCTTTTGACATGCTGTGTCCTCCTTTTTCCTGTAGCATAAAAAAGACTTTTATTGCCCAATGATAGTATGGGCAATAAAAGTCTCACTGTTTCATTGCGATACGGATGGAAGTTACCATCGTATTGACGACATCGCAAACACCTGGGTGCCAGTTACTCCCTTTTATTAGTGAAAGTATAATCTGTAAATACGGGATTGTCAACCGGAAACTTATTTATCCAGTTCAGATGTACAATGGGGGCAACGTGTCGCGTTGATGTCGATCTCAGTCAGGCAATACGGACATTTTTTCGTTGTCGGCGCTGCCGGCGCTTCTTTTTTCTTTCCAAGGTCCATCAGTTTATTGATGGCTTTGAGCAGGCAGAACAGAACGAACGCCATGATAAAGAAGTTTACGACCGCTGACAGGAAGGAAGACGCGAAACCGGCCACATCCTGTAAGCTGTAGTTTTCTGCCCGTGTGACGAATTTCAGGACAGGATTGATGAAGTTATCGGTCAGGGATGTGACAAGGCTGGAGAAGGCGCCACCAATAAGAACACCGACTGCCATGTCCATCATGTTGCCGCGTAAGGCAAACGTTTTGAACTCTTCAATAAATTTTTTCATATGTATCTCCTCTTTTTTTACTGCTTTAACGATCATAGTCTCATCCTCCGGCTTTTTCAAACCCTTTTTCGCTTTTTTCGCGAAAATATCCATTTTACAGGCTTTTTATGACGTTGGCCGCCGCTTTGACCGCCTCCGCGTCGGTCCGCAGGATCGTATATTCGTCGAATCCGGGAAGTCCCATGGGGATCCCGGTCCGCTTAAACGCCATGGCGCCTTGCGTCTCCTTTTTCCCGGACATGTGGAAAGCGGTCAGGCCGGTCGCCCGGGCCAGGTCACGGATGTTGGCCTCACTGACGCCGCTTCCGGCCATGATCTGGATCTTATCGCCGCCTTCGGCGTTCAGGCGGGCCAGCAGCTCCCGTCCTTCCCAGGCTGTGGGCGCCTGTCCGCTGGTCAGCAGCGTGGCCGCTCCCAGATCGATCGCCTCTTTTAGTGACCGGAACGGATCTTTGGATACGTCAAACGCCCTGTGAACGGCGAAATCCATATCCCCGGCCGCCTCTTTCAGCCGTTTCATCCGCTCCATATCCAAACAGCCGTCCGGCTTTAAGACACCGGTCACCACGCCGTTTATCCCCATTTCCCTGAAAAGACGTATGTCTTCCAGCATGACCTTAAACGCGTCGTCGTCATAGCAAAAATCGCCGAACCGGGGGCGGATGAGCGCCCGTATCGGGATATCCGCCGCCTCCCGGGCTTTTTTGGCCAGCCCGTATCCGGGCGTCGTGCCTCCGATGATCAGGTCGGCACACAGCTCGATCCGGTCCGCCCCGCCTTCACAGGCCGCCTTTACCGACGCGACGCTGTCCGCGCATATCTCAAGGATCACTTTAACGCCTCCTCCTTTACCGACAAAAAGGCTGCGTACGCAGCCTTTTCATCGGGGATTATTCAAATATTATCATTTACAGAGCTTTTTAAATTCATCCGCTACAAACTGTACTTTTGTTCCGACTACAACCTGAACGGCTGTTTTGCTCGGACGGATGACACCGGCCACGCCGGCGGATTTGATCTTGCTTTCGTTGACTTTTGTATAGTCTTTGACTTCCAGACGAAGTCTGGTGATGCAGTTGTCAACGGAAGCCACGTTGGACGGTCCGCCTAAACCTTCAAGGATGATCTTTGCCACGTCTGTAAAGTCGTTGTTGGCAAGCTGTACCTTGGATTCGTCCACATCGTCGTCCTCACGGCCCGGAGTCTTAAGATCCATGGCAACGATAACGATACGGAATACGATGTAGTAGATCACGCCGACAACAAGGCCGATCGGAATGAGCATCCACGGATTCAGCGCGAACGGAGCCTTAAAGCTCAGTACAAGGTCGATGAGACCTGCTGAGAAGTTAAATCCGGCACGGGCAGGAAGCAGAGCCACAACTGCCATGGAAACACCGGTAAGTAAAGCGTGGAGCACGTAAAGTACCGGAGCCAGGAACATGAAAGAGAATTCCAGAGGCTCGGTCACGCCGTTGAAGAAAGAAGCGATGGCAACGGAGATCAGAAGACCTGCGGCCACTTTCTTTTTGGATTTCTTGGCGGTATGGTACATAGCCAGGGCTGCTGCCGGAAGACCGAACATCATAACCGGGAAGAAACCGGACATGTACATACCTGTCTGTCCCAGGACGCCGCCCGCGGCGTTGCCCCAGAATTTACCGATATCATTGATACCTGCCACGTCAAACCAGAATACGGAATTCAGCGCGTGGTGCAGACCGAACGGAATGAGCAGACGGTTGAAGAAACCGTAGATACCGGCTCCAACTGCTCCCAGGTTCATGATCATCTCGCCGAAGGATACCAGGGCGTTGTAGATGACCGGCCAAATGAAGAACAGGATCAATGTGGAAACGATGGAAGCGCCTGCCGTAACGATGGCAACACAGCGTTTTCCGCTGAAGAAAGAGAACGCGTCCGGAAGTTTCGTGTTTTTGAATTTATTGTAGCAAGCTGCGGCGATCAGACCGCAAAGGATACCGATGAACTGGGTCTGGATCTTGGAGAACGCAGGATCCACGGCCGCTTCTTCGATACCGAGCAGCATGGCTACAGACGCGGTGGACAGTACCGTTGTGGTGATCAGCCAGGATACAAGACCAGCCAGACCTGCTGTACCATCGTTGTCATCAGACATGCCGACAGCGACACCGATAACGAACAGGATAGCCATCTGGTCGATCAGACAACCGCCGGCTTTCAGAAGGAACGCTGCGATCACGCTGTTGGCGCCCCAGCCGACAGGGTCGATCCAGTAACCGATACCCTGAAGAATAGCTGCTACCGGAAGACAGGCAACCGGGAGCATAAGAGATTTTCCAAGTCTTTGCAAATAACGCATCATAACTTTTTTCCCTCCTCAGTTTGATTGATAGATAATCCCTCTTTTTATTTTATCCGGTACTTCAACCCGGCTAAAATCTTTTTCACGCGGCCGATCAGCCGCCCTGTACGTCATCCATGAGCGCCCTGCGTATATGGATGAGCAGATACATCCGTTCCTCCTCGGATATGCGTATATCGGCCACGCTCTCGATATACGCCGCGATCTTGCGGCTGCAGGCATATTCCCTCGGGTACTTCCTTCGGAACATGAGCGCCATCTCGATCTCCTCGTCTTTGAGGACTTCTTTTTTGTAAACGCGCTGGATCAGGAACTTGATATGGGTCACGAACCGCTCATAATGAAGCGAGTCTTCATCGAATTCCACCTGCATCTCCTGCTTGACGATGTTCAGTATCGCCGTCAGCATCTGGGGAAAAATGGCCGCGTCCCTTATGTTGGTCCCGTATTCCGCGTTGACGAAATGAAGGGCGATAAAGCCGGCTTCGTCTTCCGTGAATACCGTGTTCAGCTTTTCTTTTATTACCTTCAGCGCGTATTCGCCCACCCGGAACTCCGGTTTGTAAAAGCGCCGGATCTCCCATAATATGGCGTTTTCCAGGGGGATGCCCTGTTTATGCCTGGCTATGGCGAAATTGATATGGTCGGTCAGCGTCACGTAGATGCTCTGATCCAGCTGGAGCCCGGCTTCTGTCTGGGCGTAACGGATGATGTCGTTCGCCGCTTCTATGTATTCCAACGGTATGTTGACAAGCAGTTCCTTCAGCTGTTCCACCACCGTCTGATTCCGGATCGAAAAGACTTTTTCCAGCTTATTTTTGTTGACCGGCTCTCCCGGCCTCGCTCCAAAACCCAGACCACGCCCCATGGCGACGATCTCGGCCCCGGAATCGTCTACAGCCGAAACGATATTGTTATTGATGACTTTCTGTATGATCACTGTCTGGTCTCCCCCGTATGATATTGCTTACCTAGGGAACAGCGTTCCTATTCGTAAAAAAAACCAAATTCCATAAACTTATAGCGTGAGTTTATGAAATTTGGTTTTGCCTGCCTTACAGTAACAATCCGGTGTATCACATTACATAAATTATAGCAAATTCCCTACTGTAAGTCAATCGCGCTTTTTATTTTTAATACATAAATTTTATGTTTTTTTAATATTTTCGCCGCGAACGCGTCTAGTCAAAATAGGATACCGGTTCCATATGGTTTCTGGCTTCTTCTTCCATCATGCAGCGATGCCCGGCCAGCTGGGCGGATTTGCCGCCGCTGGCGTCCACGTACACCGTTTCGTCCCCCAGGGTTACGGCGCAGAGGACATAACTTTCCTTGGTAAACGCGCTCTTTCCCCACTGCCCGAATACAAGATGGGCGTCCATGCCGCAGCTGCGGCAGAGCTGCGCGAAGATCTTCGCGTATCCCAAAGGCGTGGCCCGGCCTTTTGTGAGGGCGGAAAGGTCGTTGTAAATGTTCACGCCTTCAAACACTTCGCCCATGGTGGTAAAACCGGACGCGTTGGCGCTCACGTCGGCCGCCGGTTCCATATTTCCGTCCATCCACTCAAGGAAATAGGCGATGGCTTCTTTTTTGCCGGCGTCATCCTCAAGCCCGTTAAGGATATCGGCCATCACCGTTTCGGTCTCCTGTCTGACCGAATCGATATAGTCCACTTCAGCCGGGTCATTTTGGGCGAGGGACTGGCCGACCGCTTCCAGGTTCCTGACCGTGCCGTCGTCATCATACTCTCCCGCCTGGTCGATGCCTTCGGCGCAGGATAAGAAAAGGATGCACTGGCTGATGGTCGGATCGGCGATCCGAAGGATGTCGGAATTGTCGTATTTCAGATATACGCCCGCGTCATCCATGGGGATATCGTAAAATCCGTAAAAATAATTGTTCCCCGTATCTTCCAGCGCCGTGGTCACCCGCATATATTCCTCTCCGGTCAGCGGTTCCGGGAAAACGACCACGCCGCCGGCAAAGTCGTCCAGCCGCTCCAGCATAAGGGTATACGCCTTGTATTCCTTCTGGGTCAGCTGGTCGGTATAGTAGGTGTTTTGCGCCGGGGCTTCTCCCCGCTTTTCATCCGGTGCGTCGTCATAGGCCACGTTGGAAAGCACCTGGCCTCTGTGCCATGCCGCGGCCGCCACGAGCAGTATGATCAGCGCCGCCGCGCTGGCCGCTATCTTTTTATGTTTCTTGATCCACTCTTTCATAATGCCCCCTGTCCGGTACTCGCGTCTGTCCCGAATACACGTTTTACTGTTCCTTCAGCCAGTCCACCGCCGCCTGAAGCTGATCGTCCTGGGTTTCTTCCGCCGACGCTTCCACTTCCATATCCGGCTCAATGCCGATGTCATGGATGCAGACGCCGGAAGGCGTATAATATTTGGATGTGGTGATCTTGACCGCCGATCCGTCGCTCAAAGGTATGATGCTCTGGACAATACCTTTTCCATAGGTGGTCGTCCCGATGATCATGGCTTTGTCATGATCTTTCAGCGCGCCGGTAAAGATCTCGGCGGCGCTGGCGCTGCCGCCGTTGACAAGGACCGCCATGGGCATATCCAGCGCGTCGTCATCCTCCGCGTAAGTCTCCTTCCGGTTGCCGTCCTTATCTTCCGTATAAACCAGCAGTTCTTTGGGGAGCAGCCGGTCCAGCATATCGCATACAGCGGAAAAAAGCCCGCCCGGATTGTCCCGGACGTCAAAGACCACCTTTTCCATGCCCTGTCCTTCCAGATCGTCCAGCGCCTGCTCAAACTGCTCCACCGTCACGTCGTCAAATTCCACGATCCGGATATAACCGATGCCGTCCTCCAGCATTTCGTATTCCACGGTGGGCACTTCCACATTCTGCCGGGTGACGGTCAGGTCGATGTACTGATCGCCTTCCGATCGGTAGATCGTCAGGTCCACGTCGGTCCCTTCTTCTCCTTTCATGCGGGCCACCACGTCGGTCAGGTCGACGCCGGTCACCTCCTCGCCTTCAACGGCGAAAAGGATATCCCCGTCGCGGATGCCCGCCGCCCAGGCCGGCCCTTCTTCAAAAGGATCCGAAAAAGTGATGACACCGGTATTGATATTCTGCGAAACATAAGTGCCGATGCCCGAGTATTCCCCGTTGGACGATTCCATGACCCGCTGATACTCTTCCGCCGTATAGTAAGTCGTATACGGTTCGGACAGCCCGGCCATGTAGCCGGAATAAATGCTTTCCTCCAGCTGATCCGGGTCGATATCGTCCTGGTTCAGATAATACTGGCTGACGAGCCGGTCCATCAGGTCCAGCTTATTCTCGATCCGGTCATACCGGTCCGTCAGCCGGGTGGCTCCGCCGGCGCCCTTCGGCGCCTGGTACATGAAGATCCCCCCGGCCACGGCGGCCGTGACCAGCACGCCGGCCATAAAACTGCATATGTTTTTCCTGTTCATGAATATCTGTCTGCCTTTCTGGTCTTATCGAACTTAAACAGGGCTAGGGACAGCTCCCTAACCCTGTCTTTATCTTTTGTCTTATGTATTACGGGCTGACATAATTCAGCGGGTTTACCCAATAACCGTCATATCCGCCGGAAGACCCTTCCATGACTCCGAAATGAAGATGGGGGCCGGTGGAATAACCGGTACTGCCCACAGCCGCGATGCTCTGGCCGGCGGAAACCGTCTGGCCGGCGGAAACATAGAGAGCAGAGGCGTGCATGTACACGGAAAGGACGCCGCCGCCATGGTCGATAACGACCCAGTTTCCGGCGCTGTCGCTCCATCCGGCGATCCAGACCGTACCGCTGGCCGCCGCGTAAATAGGCGTACCATAGCTGGCGCCGATGTCGATGCCGTTATGCAGGCCGCCCCGCCAGTCCTGATAACCGTATGTATCGGTCAGGTAAGTCGTGTCGCTGGGCCATACCCAGCCGCTGGCTGACGGCACGGCAGAACTTACGGAGCCGGACACATCCGGTACATAACCGCCGCTGCCGCCGGACTGGGACGCCTGCTGCTGAGCCGCCGCCGCTGCCGCCGCCCGGATCTCGGCTTCGATCTCGGCCAACGCCGCTTCTTCCGCCTCGATATTGGATTCCAGCTCGGCGATATGTTCCTGGGTCAGCTCGATGTTCGTATTCAGGGACATGATATACTGTGCCTTTTCATCGAGCACCGTATTCAGTTCCGCTTCCTGGTCTTCCAGGTCTTCCTTCAGATCGGTGATCCGTTCAACTTCCGCTTCCTGCTGGGCTTCCAGCTCTTCGATCTGCTCCCGGGTCTCCTGAAGGGACTGGAGCAGGTTGCTGTCGTAATCGGAGATACGGCTGATGTACTCGGTACTGTTTAAGAGAGAGGCGATATCATCCGCTCCCAGGAGGATCTCCAGATAGCCGGTCTCACCCTTTCTGTACATGACGTTGATCCGTATCTTTAATGTCTCGTACTGGCTTTCTTCCTTTTCCCGGGCTTCTTCCAGATCTTTCTTCGTCTGTTCCAGATCTTCTTCCGCCTGGGCCAGATCGGTCTCTGTCTGAGCGATCTGCGTCTGGATATCAGTCAGCTGGCTGTCAAGCGCCTCGATCTCCATCTCGGTATTGGCTTTGTCCGTCTGCAGGGTATCCAGTTCGGTATTGGCCTGTTCCTTTTCATTTTCCAGATCTTCTATCTTATCTTCCTGCGCCTGCTTATCTTCTTCTGTCACCGCATACGCGTTCAGATGACTGGAGAACATGAGGGCCGCCGCCAAAAACAGGGCGCAGCCTTTCATGTATATCTGTCGTTTCATGCTTCCCAACACTCCTTCCGTCTAAACTCTCACGTGTTTCCTCAATGTCAAGTAGCTTCCCAGGAAACCGATGCCGAGCCCTGCCGCCAGGGAAACCGGTATCAGTATCCGGAATATATCGCTGACATCCATAAATGTCAGTACATTTCTCAGTATGGTAAAATGGGTGAGGGTAAAGTCCACGACCCGTGTATATAACAGCCGCAGGATGACCACCGGGATGACCGAACCGATCAGTCCGATCGTCATACCTTCGATGATGAAGGGGCCCCGGACGAAAACATCGGTCGCGCCGATATATTTCATAATGGCGATCTCATCCTTGCGGACCGTGATGCCGATCATGACGGTATTGCTGATCAGGAAGATGGCGACCAGAGCCAGGATCAGGATGATGCCCATGGAGACATAACTGATCAGGCGGCTGAAATCGGTCACGCTGTCGGCGATGATGCCGGAGCTGTTGATCTCGCTGACACCGTCGAGCCCTTCGATATAGGCGATCAGGTCGCTCTGTCTTGAGGTATCCGCCAGATACACCGTCAGGTTGGCGCAGTCATAAAGCGGATTGTCGTTGTCCAGTCCCGCCAATATGCCTTCGTCGCCGTCGGGGAAATACTGTTCTTTAAAGTCTTCCCACGCTTCATCGGCTGAAGTGTACTCGGAATGTTCCACCTCCGGCCGCAGATCGATCGCGTCTTTCATCTGAAGGATCTGCTCCTCCGTCATGGATGTATCAAAAAATACGGTAATGCCCACGTTGGTCTGGGCTTTGTCGATCATGTAATTGAAATTGGCCACGATACAGTAAAAAATACCGAATATGAACAGACATGCTGTGATCGTACCAATGGAAGCCAGGGAAAACAGATGGTTCCTTCCCACATTCCGAAAACCCTGTCTTATGGCAAAAAACATTCTACCTATCATTTGCAACTCCACCTTTTTCGTCACTGACGATCTGACCCTTATCCAGGCGGATGACCCGCTTCTGCATCCGTTCCACAATATCCTGATTATGGGTTACGACGACAACCGTCGTGCCTCTTTTGTTGATATCTTCAAGCAGTTTCATGATCTCCCAGGCATTGTCCGGATCCAGATTACCGGTCGGCTCGTCCGCCAGAAGGATCGGCGGGTTGTTCACCAGCGCCCGCGCCAAAGACGCCCGCTGCTGTTCGCCGCCGGACAGTTCCTTCGGGAACGCCTCCGCCTTGTCCGCCAGGCCCACAAGGGCCAGCATCTGCGGGACCGTCTCCTTTATGACCTTTGCCGGTTTGCCGACAACCCTCTGGGCAAACGCGATATTCTCATAGATGTTCCTGTCTTTCAGCAGCCGGAAATCCTGAAAGACGACGCCGATGCCCCGGCGCATCTTGGGGATCTTTCGCCTGCGCAGACGCCCGATATTCTTATTGTTGATATAGATACGTCCCGATGAGGGCTCCAGTTCTTTTAAAAGCAGTTTGAACAGCGTGGTCTTTCCGGAACCGCTGCTTCCGACGATGAACACGAATTCACCTTTGCGGATCCGAAGGCTGATGCCGTTCAGGGCGGAGACGCCTGTGCTGTAAGTCTTACAAACGTTGTCTAAAACAATCACGTCTGAACCTCCTTTTAGTACTCAAAAGTCTCCATATACTTCATATACTTGACGACCATGAGGGCGATCTTGAACGTGATCGCGTCTTCAAAGACGCGCAGATCGAGCCCGGTGCTCTTCTGCAGCTTGTCCAGCCGGTATACGAGGGTATTTCTGTGGATGTAAAGCTGCCTGGATGTCTCGGACACGTTCAGGCTGTTCTCGAAGAACTTGTTGATCGTCGTCAATGTTTCTTCATCGAAGTCGTCCGGAGACTTGCCGTCGAAGATCTCTTTGATGAACATCTTGCACAGCGGGATCGGGAGCTGATAGATCAGCCGGCCGATGCCCAGATTGCTGTAGGCCACGATGGGCCGCTCGCTGTAAAAGATCTTGCCCACGTCCAGAGCCATCTTGGCTTCTTTATAAGAACGGGAAACGTCTTTGATCTCATGGACGATGGTCCCGAGGGCGATACGGCAGCCGGCAAGCCCCTCCGCGTGGAGCATGTCCAGAAGGCCCTTGCAGCTCTTCATGAGTTCTTCATAGCCTTCGTTGTCCCGTACTTCCCGCACGAGGATCACGCTCTTTTCATCCACCGCGGTAATGAAGTCTTTTGTCTTGCCTGTATAAAGACCGCGCACGATCTCCAGGCCGTTCATCTCTTTTTCATTGTTCAGTTCAATGATGATCGCGACGCGACGGACATCCGTCTCAATGCGAAGCTTCTTGGAACGGTTGTATATGTCCACCAGGAGCAGATTGTCCAGCAGCAGATTCTTGATAAAATTATCTTTATCAAACCGTTCTTTATAGGCGACCAGCAGATTCTGTGTCTGGAAAGCGGCGATCTTGCCCACCATGTACACGTCATCGCTGTCCCCCTTTGCCAGAATGACAAACTCCAGCTGGTGTTCGTCGAATACCTTGAAGAACTGAAAGCCGTTGAGCACCTGGCTGTCCGCCGGCGACTCGACAAAATCCATGACCGCGTTCTCATATTCTTCCGCGTGGGTGATCGTCGACGCGAGCACCTTTCCTTCTGTGTCCATAACGCACAGATCGACGCGGGTTATGCTTTTAAGCCCTTCAATGGTATTTTGCAGGATCTGGTTCGATATCATGTGGTCCACCCTTCCTTCTTTTATCATATAGTTTGTTACACTCGTTTTGTTACACACGCAAACTCCTTTTTATATATTAGTGCAAAAATGCTAAAAAGTAAAGACCCAACAAAAATATTTTTATGAATCAACTCCATAGTTTTTACATTTTTGTTACGTCCGCATTTCATTTATGTAATTTTTCTATTTTGAAGTTTCAATTTTGCATAATTTTAATATCCAAAATTTATGAATTATTACTATTGTTTTTAAAAACCGTCTGATAATTTCCTGTATTATTTTTTTGAAGAAATCTGTTTGTCGTTTTGAGGGGATTTTGTGTTAAACTGTAGCCAAAAGAAATGAACAGAAATGAAAAGAGGGATATCATTGAGTAAAAACGCTGTCATCACCGGCGCTTCCCGGGGGATCGGCCTTGCCGCCGCCCGGTATTTCGCCGGGAAAGGCTGGAATATCGCCGTATGCAGCCGACATGGCGAAAAAGAAATGGGCGCGCTCCAGGACGACTGCGAAAGCCTGGGCGTCTCCTGCCTGACCTTTACCGGCGATATGGGCGTCTTTGCCGACGCCGACCGGTTCATAACGTCCGCCATCGATACGTTCGGTTCCGTCGACCTGCTGGTCAACAACGCGGGCATCTCCCATGTCGGCCTGCTTTCCGACATGACGCC
>CALWEE010000030.1 GCA_944376975.1 uncultured Lachnospiraceae bacterium | reverse complement strand
GACATATAAAGAAAGAGCTGCCGGACTGTCAGTTCATTCCGTTCGTGGACGATTCGCCTTTTTCCGAAAAACATGTGGCCATACGGGCAGGGCTTGGCCGTCTCATGAAAAACGGCCTGTTTTATTCCGCCCGGTTCGGATCCCGATGCTATATCGGCCTGATCCTCACGGACCGTCCGGTAGCGGAATGGGAGATGTCCCCGCGCCGGGACGGACAGTTAGATCTGTTTGACCGCTGCCTGTCCTGTCAGGCCTGCGTCAAAGCCTGTCCAGGGGGCGCCCTTACGGAAAAGGGGATAAACAGCTACCGGTGCGTATCCTATCTCACCCAGAAAAAAGAAGATCTTGACGATCGGGAAAAAAGAGCCCTTGGAAAGCAGATCTACGGCTGCGACGTATGCCAGAAGGTCTGCCCTTTAAATCCCCACATCCCGGCCGGTTATGAAACCGGGGAAGCCGTCGACCTTACCGCGCTGCTTTCCATGACCAACCGGGAGTTCCATACCCGATACCGATCCACCGCGGCCGGATGGCGGGGGAAAAAGATATTGCAGCGCAACGCCCGGATCGTAAGGGAGAATCTGGGCCTTGACAAAGAAACATCTATTCAGGCAGGAGAAAGATGACCTATGGCGACATGGAATTCCCGGGGCCTGCGCGGCTCCGAACTGGAAGAAATGATCAATCTGACGAACGAAACATACAGAAAAAAAGATCTGGCGCTGATCCAGAAGATCCCCACGCCGATCAAACCGATCACCATCGACAAAGAAAGCCGTCACATCACCCTGGCCTATTTTGACCAGAAAAGTACGGTGGATTATATCGGCGTCGTCCAGGGCATACCCGTCTGTTTTGACGCGAAAGAGTGCGCGAAGGATGTTTTCCCGATACAGAATATCCATGAGCACCAGGTATTGTTCATGCAGGATTTTGAGGATCAGGGGGGGATCGCTTTCCTGCTGATCCATTTTACCTCGGCCGGCCGGTATATGTATCTGCCTTTTAAAGATCTGGCCGTCTTTTGGAATCGGGCGAAACTGGGCCGCAAAAAACATTTTCAGCTGAGCGAGATCGACGACGGATACGAGATCTTCCGTAAAGGCCTGACGCTGAATTATCTGGAAGGCATACAGAAAGACTTGCTGTCCAGGGACGGATATGAAGATCCGGCTTGACAAACGCGCCGCGGCTTTGTATAATGAAACAAGTTTAGCTTGATAATACGTTATCAGAATAAAGTAGGCAAAGGCGGTAAACATATGAATGAAAGACTGATACATACACCGGAGGGCGTCCGGGATATCTACAACAGCGAATGCGCGCGGAAGAACCGGCTCACGGCCCGGCTGAAGGCTGTGCTGGGCCAGTTCGGCTACCACGATATCCAGACGCCTTCTTTTGAGTTTTTTGACATCTTTAACCAGGACAAGTCGGTCCCTTCCAATCAGATGTATAAATTTTTCGACCGGGAGGGCAATACGCTCGTGCTCCGGCCGGATATCACCCCGTCCATCGCGCGGGCCGTCAGCAAATATTTTCAGGACGAAACGTTTCCCATGCGTTTTTCCTATACAGGCAATGTGTTCATCAACAATTCCAGCCTTCAGGGCCGGATGAAGGAATCCACCCAGATGGGCGCGGAACTGATCAACGACAGGAGCGTGGACGCGGACGCGGAGATGACCGCCCTTGCCGTATGTATGCTCCGGGCTTCCGGCCTGAACGAATTTCAGATCGATGTGGGTCATGTGGGCTTTTTTAAAGGACTCATCGAAGAAGCGGGCATTGACCCGGAAACGGAGCAAAAACTGCGGGAACGCATTGAAAACAAAAATTATTTCGGCGTTGAAGAACTGACCGACAACGAGGCGCTCATCCGCCTTCCAAAGCTTTTCGGAAGCGGCGACATCCTTGCCCAGGCGGAAGGACTGACGGAAAATCCCACGGCCCTTTCGGCCCTTTCCCGGCTGAAGGCGCTTTATGATATCCTGGGGGCGTACGGCCTTCAAAAGTACGTCACATTTGACCTGGGCATGCTGACGGAATACGATTATTACACCGGCATCATCTTCCGCGGCTATACGTACGGCACCGGGGAAGAAGTGGTCCAGGGCGGACGCTATGACGACCTTTTGCAGAAGTTCGGTAAATCCGCCCCGGCGGTGGGTCTGGCTGTTCGGGTCGATCAGCTCCTGACCGCGCTGATCCGCCAGAAGCTGACCGACGCCCAGGCCGAAACCGACGTCCTGCTCCTTTATCCGGCGTCCAACCGGCCGGAAGCCATACGGCTGGCGACCATCCTCAGAGACAACGGGCGGAGCGTACAGCTGACGCTTTTCGCGCCCGATATGAAAGCGGCGGACTACACCGATTACGCCAGACGTTTCCATATCCGGGAAATATTGAGCGTCAATCCGGATGGGAGCACATCCAAGATCGAAGTGACAGAAGGAGGACAGCCATGAGATATCTCACATTTGCCCTTGCGAAAGGCCGGCTCGCCTATAAGACGCTGGAGCTTCTGGAAAAGATCGGCGTCAATATGGAAGAAATGAAAGACAAAAATACGCGGAAGCTCATATTTACCAACGAGGATCTGAAGATCCGCATGTTCCTTTCCAAAGCTTCCGACGTTCCCACCTATGTGGAATACGGCGCCGCGGACATCGGCGTGGTCGGGAAAGACACGATACTGGAAGAAGGCAGGAAGCTGTACGAGGTCATGGATCTGGGCTTCGGCAAATGCAGCATGTGCGTATGCGGGCCGGAAAGCGCCAGAGAATATCTGGAACATCAGCAGCTCATCCGCGTGGCGTCCAAATATCCCAACATCGCGAAAGACTATTTTAATCACAAAAAACATCAGACCGTGGAGATCATCAAACTTCACGGCTCCGTTGAACTGGCTCCCATCGTCGGCTTATCTGAAGTGATCGTGGACATTGTGGAGACCGGGACCACGTTAAAAGAGAACGGGCTTAAGGTGCTGGAAGAGATCTGTCCCCTTTCCGCCCGTATCGTTGTCAATCAGGTGAGCATGAAGATGGAAAACGAGCGGATCGGGCAGCTGCTCGGCGCGTTGAAAAAAGTGATTTGATGGCGGCCTGAAAATATGGTATATTAGAATGAACTAGGGAGGCGGACACCATGAGAATGATCCATATATCCAAAGATACGATATCCGGGCTTCTGGACGATCTTTTAAAACGAAGCCCCAATAATTATGAACAATATACACAGACGGTCAACGCCATCATCGACCGGGTACGCCGGGAAGGCGACGCCGCTCTGTTTGACTATACCCGGCAGTTTGACGGGTATGACCTGACGCCCCAGACCATTAAAGTCACGGAAGACGAGATCCGCGAAGCCTGCGACGCGGTGGGGGAAGAGTTGATGGGCGTCATCACCCGGGCGGCCGAAAACATCCGCGCCTATCATGAAAAGCAGCGTCAGTACAGCTGGTTTGACTCCCGTCCGGACGGTTCCATCCTGGGACAGAAGGTAACGCCTTTATCTCGGGTCGGCGTATATGTCCCGGGCGGTAAAGCGGCCTATCCTTCATCGGTGCTCATGAATATCCTTCCCGCCAAAGTGGCCGGCGTTTCAGAAGTGATCATGGTCACTCCACCGGGAAAAGACGGAAAGATAAATCCGGGTACTCTGGCGGCCGCCAGGATCGCGGGAGCGGACCGGATCTACAAAGTGGGTGGAGCGCAGGCAGTGGCCGCGCTGGCTTTCGGAACGGCGTGCGTCCCGAAAGTGGACAAGATCGTGGGACCGGGCAACATTTTTGTGGCCCTGGCGAAAAAAGCGGTCTACGGCTTTGTGAGCATCGACTCCATCGCCGGGCCCAGCGAGATCCTCGTCATCGCCGACGAAACCGCCAATCCCCGTTATGTGGCCGCGGATCTGCTGTCCCAGGCGGAACACGACGAACTGGCCAGCGCCATCCTTGTCACGACAAGCGAAAAGCTGGCGAAAAAAGTCAGCCGGGAAGTGGACGGTTTTGTTTCACGGCTTTCCCGGAAAGATATCCTTCAAAGATCCCTGGACAATTATGGTTATATCCTGATCGCCGATTCGCTGGATGAAGCGGTGGATATCGCCAACGAGATCGCTTCGGAACATCTGGAGATCGTGACCGCGGATCCTTTTGAGCTCATGACGCGCATCCGAAACGCGGGAGCCATATTTATGGGCGCGTATAGTTCCGAACCGCTGGGCGATTATTTCGCCGGCCCGAACCATGTCCTGCCCACCAACGGAACGGCCAAGTTTTTCTCGCCCCTTTCCGTTGATGATTTTATAAAAAAATCAAGCATCATTTATTATTCCAAAGAGGCCCTCGCGCCTGTAAAAGACGATATCATCCGGTTCGCTCAGGCGGAATCCCTGACGGCCCACGCCAATTCCATCAAAGTACGTTTTGAAAAACAGGGGGAATAGATGTTGGACAAACGCATCGCTGAAATAACAAGAAAAACATCGGAAACCGATATCCGCCTTCGGATCGGTCTGGACGGCAGTGGAAAAGCGTCCGTCGATACCGGCATCGGGTTTTTTGACCATATGCTGAACAGTTTTGCCCGCCATGGCCTGTTCGACCTGGACGTGACCGTAAAAGGCGACATCCATGTGGACTGTCACCATACCATTGAAGATACCGGCATCGTCCTGGGCGAGGCGATCCGCGAAGCGGCGGGCGACAAAAAAGGCATCCGTCGGTTCGGGGAGTGTATCCTGCCCATGGATGACGCCCTCATCCTTACGGCGCTGGATCTTTCCGGCCGTCCGTATCTGGCCTTTGAGCCGACCTTTTCCTCTGAGCGGGTAGGCGGCATGGACACCCAAATGGTCCGGGAATTTTTCTACGCCGTATCCTACAGCGCCGGGATGAACCTTCATATCCGGCAGCTTGCCGGGTCCAATGACCATCATATCATCGAAGCCGCCTTCAAAGGCTTCGCGAAAGCCCTGGACATGGCTCTCATGCCGGATGGGCGGATCACCGACGTCCTTTCAACAAAGGGCGCCCTCAGTTAAGCAACTAAAGTCCATACAGGAGATGATGTCATGAAAATATACGCGGCGATCCATATTTCAAACGGCAGATCCGTCAATCCCAACGATCTGCATTATTCTCAGAACAGTATCATCACCAACGATCCGGTAAAACTGGCTCTGCACTGGCAGGAGCAGGGGGCGTCCATGCTCCATCTGATCGACCTGGACGCGGCGTCCATGGGCTATCCCGTCAACGGCGAAACGATCCAGGATATCGTGGACACGGTTTCCATACCGGTCCAGTACGGGGGCGGACTGCGCACGATCAAAGATATCGACAATTATCTCAATATGGGCGTATCCCGGGTCATCATCGGTACCCAGGCGATCCAGGATCCCCGTTTCCTCAAGGAAGCCGCCAGTATCTTCGGAGCCGATAAGATCCTCGTCGGCATTGACGCGGACCGGGGAATGGCCGTCAGCAACGGCAGGGAAAAGATCACCAATTTCAATGTCATCACCCTGGCAAAGCAGGCGGAACTGTCCGGCATACGCACGGTGATCTATACGGACGTGGTATGCGCCAAGGAGGTCCGAGGCCCCCATCTGGACGACGTCCGGGAATTTATAGAAAAGACCCATATGGACGTGATCATATCCGGAGGCATCGCTTCTCTTTCGGATATCCGGGATATACAGGAGCTGAACGCCCACGGCGTCATACTCGGAGCCGCGCTGTATACGAACAAGATCCATCTTGCCGAAGCCGTATCCACATTTGAAAGAGGTGCTTGAACATGGTCAGAGAAATCATACTTTGCGAACGTCTGGACGGAGAGGAGACCCGTCCCGACCACATCATACATATGGAACACGAAGGCGCGGACGGCGTCTTTATACTGGATCGGATGTCCGCGGGCGAAAAGCAGGAAGGCCGGCTGATCAAACTGATCAAAAACGTGGCTTCCCGTTCCGATATACCCATGTATGTCTATCAACGGTATTCCCGTCTGGAAGACGTGAAAAAGATCCTTTACGCCGGAGCCGCCGGCGTTGTCATGGGCGTTGTGGCCCGGGAGGATTTCCGCCTGCTCAAAGAAGCGGTCTCCCGTTTCGGAAAAGATAAGATATGGGCCGGCATACCGGACACGCAGCCGGTCAGCCGGGCGCTCATCGGAGCCATCAAAGACACGGGAGCGGGCGGATGCGTTGTTTCCGCCAATAAAACCGCCGTGGACATGTTCCGCGATTTTCGTCTCAACGTGATCTGGGTCAAAACCTTCGGCTCAGCGGATGAAGCCGCCGAAGCCCTGTCCATGGACGGCGTGGTCGGCATATGCCCGCTTTCGGGGACGGACGGCAGTGAAATGGATATCATGTCTTTAAAAGCGGAACTGAAGGAAAAAGGACTGGAGGTCAACTGTTTTGAAAGCGCCCTTTCTTTTGATGACTTCAAATGCGGCAGCGACGGCCTGATACCGGTCATCACCCAGGATTACAAGACCGGCGAGGTGCTCATGCTGGCTTACATGAACCGGGAATCTTTTTACGAGACGGTGCGCAGCGGCCGCATGACCTATTTCAGCCGGAGCCGCCAGACACTCTGGAAAAAAGGTGAAACTTCCGGACATTTCCAGTATGTCAAATCCATGGAGATCGACTGCGACAGAGACACCCTTCTGGCGAAAGTCGCCCAGATCGGCGCGGCCTGCCATACCGGCAACCGAAGCTGTTTTTACACCAATCTGATGAAAAAAGCTTACGATGACACGAATCCGGCGACCATACTGGGGCAGGTCATGGATACCATCGAAGAAAGACGGCTCCATCCCAAGGAAGGCTCCTACACCAATTATCTTTTCGATAAGGGACTGGATAAGATCCTGAAGAAAGTGGGAGAGGAAGCGACCGAGATCGTGATCGCGGCCAAAAATCCGGACACGGATGAACTGAAATACGAGATCTGCGATTTCCTGTACCATATGATGGTCCTTATGGCCGAGCGGGACGTGAGCTGGAAAGAGATCATGAAGGAACTGGCCGCCAGGCATTAGGGAAAGAAAACCGTGAAAGAGTATTTACAAAGACTTTAAATGAATTTATAATAGAAAACTAGCAGACTGCTGCTAGTTTTCTTTATGCCTTCATCGACAGAAGGCATAAAAACGCGCATATTCTGAATGATCATACGAATTTACCGATACAGGAGGCAAACATGATGAAGAAACAATATGGCGTCAACGAATTGAGAAAAATGTTCCTTGACTTCTTTGAAAGCAAGGGACATCTGAAAATGAAAAGCTTTTCGCTGATCCCCCACAATGACAATAGCTTGCTGCTGATCAATTCCGGTATGGCTCCCCTTAAGCCTTACTTTACGAGACAGGAAGTCCCGCCGAGCTACCGGGTGACCACCTGCCAGAAGTGTATCCGGACAGGCGATATCGAAAACGTGGGAAAGACCGACCGTCACGGCACCTTTTTTGAAATGCTGGGCAACTTTTCTTTCGGCGATTATTTTAAGCATGAAGCCATCGCCTGGTCCTGGGAATTCCTGACGAAAGTTGTCGGTCTTGAGGAAGACCGTCTGTATCCCTCTGTTTACGTGGACGACGACGAAGCGTTTGATATTTGGAACAAAGAGATCGGCATCGACAAAAGCCGGATCTTCCGTTTTGGAAAAGAAGACAATTTCTGGGAACACGGCGCCGGTCCCTGCGGTCCTTGTTCCGAGATCTACTACGACAGAGGCGAAAAATACGGCTGCGGCAAACCGGGCTGTACGGTGGGCTGCGACTGCGACCGATATATGGAAGTGTGGAACAACGTCTTTACCCAGTTCAACAACGACGGGAAGGGCAATTACACCACGCTGGAATATAAAAATATCGATACCGGCATGGGTCTGGAACGTCTGGCCGTCGTTGTCCAGGACGTGGACTCCATTTTTGACGTGGACACCATACGGGCTTTGAGGGAAGAAGTCTGCCGTCTGGCCGGCGTAACATACAAAAGCGATCCGTCCGCCGACGTATCGATCCGTCTCATCACCGACCATATCCGTTCCGTCACCTTCATGGTTTCCGACGGCATCATGCCGTCCAATGAAGGCAGAGGCTATGTGCTCCGGCGACTCCTTCGCCGCGCCGCCCGTCATGGACGGCTCCTGGGCATCAAAGACAAATTCCTTGCCAAACTGAGCCTGAAGGTGATCGAAGTATCCAAAGACGGCTATCCGGAACTGGCTGAACGGGAGAATTTCATCACCCGTGTCATCACGGAAGAAGAAGATAAATTCAACAAGACCATCGATCAGGGACTGGGCATCCTGTCCGAGATGAAGGCGAACATGATCGCCAAAGGCGAAAACGTCCTTTCCGGCAACGACGCCTTCCGTCTCTACGATACTTACGGCTTTCCGCTGGACCTTACCGGCGAGATCCTCCAGGAGGACGGCATCGCCATCGACGAAGACGGGTTCAGAAAAGCCATGGACGAGCAAAGGGAAAAGGCGCGTAAGGCCCGGAAAACGAGCAACTATATGGGCGCGGACGTGACGGTCTATCAGTCCATCGATCCGTCCATCACCTCCGAATTTACCGGTTACGACCGGCTGGAAGACGATTCATCCATTCTTGTGCTGACCACGGAAGACGCCATCGTTGAAGCCCTCGTGGACGGCCAGGAGGGTACGATCCTCACCGAAAAAACACCGTTTTACGCCACGAGCGGCGGACAAGTTGGGGATCATGGCGTGATCACGTACAAAGACGGTACATTCCGCGTGCTCGAGACGATCAAGCTCCAGGGCGGAAAGATCGGCCACGTGGGCGTCGTGGAAAAGGGCATGTTCCGCAAAGGCGATACGGTCCATCTGACCGTCGACGCGAAAAAACGGCTGGCCACGGCGAAAAACCACAGCGCGACCCATCTGCTCCAGAAAGCGCTTAAAATGGTCCTCGGCGATCACGTGGAACAGGCCGGATCTTTGAACAACGAGAAACATCTCCGTTTTGACTTTACCCATTTTTCCGCCATGACGCCGGAGGAGATCCGCCGGGTGGAAGATATCGTCAATGAAGAGATCAGCGCCGGGCTTCCTGTCCTCACGAAGGTCATGAACCTGGACGACGCGAAAAAGACCGGCGCCATGGCCCTTTTCGGCGAAAAATACGGCGATAACGTGCGGGTCGTTTCCATGGGTGATTTCTCCAAAGAATTGTGCGGCGGGACCCATGTGTCCAACACCGGATCCATCGCCACGTTCAAGATCGTATCCGAAGCCGGTGTCGCCGCCGGCGTACGGCGTATCGAAGCGCTCACGGGTGACGGCGTGCGGGAATACTACGAAGCCCTGGAAGAAAATCTGAAAGAAGCTTCCAAAGCGGCGAAATGCGAGCCGACTCTCCTTGTTAAACGTATCGAGACGCTTCAGGAAGAGTTAAAAGAACTTCAAAGAGAAAACGAAAAACTGAAAAACCAGATCGCCAAAGACGCCATGGGCGACGTAATGAGCCAGATGGTGACCGTCGACGACGTGAACCTGCTTCCGGTGGCCGTATCCGGCGTGGATATGAACGAACTGAGGAATCTGGGCGATCAGCTGAAAGAAAAGATCGGCGAAGGCGTTGTCCTTCTGGCGTCCGACCTTAACGGTAAAGTATCCCTTATGGCCATGGCCACAGACGGGGCGATAAAGAAAGGCGCCCACGCCGGCATGCTCATCAAGGCCGTCGCGAAATACGTGGGCGGCGGCGGCGGCGGACGGCCCAACATGGCCCAGGCCGGAGGCAAAGATCCGTCGGGTATCCCGCAGGCACTGAAAGAGGCAGCGGCAGTCCTTGAAGGAATGCTGAAATAAAGAACGGAGAATCTCAGTGAAAGATATAAAACGATTGATACTGGTCGGAATATGCGCCGTCTTCTTTATCGGTCTGTATATACTGTCCGATCATTACGCGGAAGAAGCCGTTGGAAAGTACAGCTATGAGATTTCCGACGGCGGCAGCCGCCTTACCTCCCGCGATAACGTGACTCTTGACGACCTGAACACGGAGGCCATGATCATGGGACAGACGCCCGCGTCGTCCGGCGAGACCATCCTGACATTTACCGGCGGCGTGACTTTCGAGGAGCCACAGCTGAGCCGTTACTACGACGAAGCGTCGGATAGTTTCGACTTCTCGGACAGTTTCCGGTATATCCGCTCGTATCTGCAGGATCCTGCCCTTGTGGTCGGCGATCTGGAATGTGTTTTCGCGGGCCCGGATGAAAACTACGAAGGATACGACCGGTACGGCGTGGCCGGCGGCCTGTACAACGCGCCGGAGACGGCGGCCAAAGACCTTCGGGACGCCGGTTTTTCCTTCTTTCAGACCGCCAACAGCCATTCGGCGGATTTTGGGAAAGAAGGCATTGATTCCACCATCGACTATCTGGACGCCGCGGGACTTCAAAGTACCGGGACGTTTAAGAACGAAACCGATACCCGCTATACGCTCACTGCCGTTGACGGGATCAATATCGGCTTTGTATCCTATACCAACAGCCTGACCGGCTATCTGGACGAGGAAGACGCCTACAGCGTCAATACGCTGGATGGCTATGACGCCGACAAGATCGATCAGGCGTGCGAAGACGTGGAAGAAGCCGCGAAAAACGCGGATCTCGTCGTTGTCCTTGTCCAGTGCGGAGACGCCTATGTATCCCAGCCCGATACCTATCAGACCGAACTGTTCGACCGCTTTTTTGACGCGGGGGCAGACATCGTTGTCGGAAACGGCCCTTATTCCCTGCTTCCGGTAACGGTAAAAGATCTGCAAGATGAAAACGGCATAACGAAAAAAGGGCTGGCCATCTATTCCCTTGGAACATTCCTGGGCAGCCAGGTCTACAGCGAAGGCCTCGGCATCGATAACGACGTGAGCGCTCTGTTTGACGTGATCGTCTCCAATGACGATGGCGGCGTGAAGATCACCGGTTTCAGGCTGACGCCCACCTATCTGTATTACACATCGGAGGATCTTTTTGTCCTTCCGGTGGGAGAAGTCCATGACAACTGGGAAGAATATTCCGAGTTTGTGGATGAAGCGGAAAAAACCCGCATAGACGACGTATTTGAAAACAAGGTCGATTCCCTGCTTGAAGATACCGGACTGACCGCCCGGTATGAAGATCACCGTTTTATCGTCGAATTTTAAAAATGGTCTTAAAAAATGGCCTTAAACAGTTGACGAAAGCGGAAAATATGCTATACTATCCATAGTGCGATGAAAAATATACCCACAGTTGTATAGGCACAATATATAGCTGGAGGGGAGGTAAGGTGTGAGCTATGTCAAACGTAATCGTTAAAGAAAACGAAACATTAGATAGTGCTTTACGCAGATTCAAAAGAAACTGTGCGAAAGCTGGTATCCAGCAGGAGATTCGTAAGAGAGAACATTACGAAAAGCCGAGCGTAAGACGTAAAAAGAAATCTGAAGCGGCCAGAAAGCGCAAATATAAATAACAGACCGAACAGGATCATAAGTTAAACGTCAAGAGGATGTCTCAGACATCCTCTTTTTGATTTTCACCATCTGTCAGACAGAACGGACAGACGTCTTACGATCCTTTTTTTGTATTTTTTTTGTCCGGGCTTCATACATTGAACAAAAGACATGGAGAGGCCGGCAATGTTTAAAAAATTTATTTCAGAAAGCGAGATCCTGCCAAAAGACATAAGCCGGGACGCTCCTGTGGCCATGCTCTCCGGAAAAGAGCAGCTCAAGATCCAGAATTTCGACAGCCTGCTCAAATACGGGCCCGACGAGATCGTTATCCGAATGAAGAAGCAGCGTATGCGCGTCCAGGGACACGCGTTGGATATCCAATATTACAACGCCGATGAGCTGTGCGTACGCGGCTGTATCGAATCCATCACGTACATGGGAGGTTGAGATGGAAAAAGCCGTCCGGTTTTTCAAAAGTTATGTGATATGTCGGTTTTGGGGGCCGGATACGGTCCGTTTCCTGAACATGTGCCGTTATAATGGTATCCGTTTCTTTTCAGTAAGCCACGAAGACGGATCGGTCCGCGCCGCGCTTTTAGTGGACGATTTCCGCCGTATACGAAAACCGGCCCGCAAGACCCATACGCGGGCGCGCGTCCTCGAAAAAAAGGGATTCCGCTTCC
>CALWEE010000029.1 GCA_944376975.1 uncultured Lachnospiraceae bacterium | reverse complement strand
CCGTAACCGCCCGCCGCGGCGCACGGACAAGATCCGGCCATTCCGGGAAATAACCGTAAACAGAAGAAAACGTTCCGATGAGGGACAGATCATGAGGAGGAGAACATGAAATTCACATTCAACCATAACAACATCAACGTACTGGACCTGGAAAAATCCATATCTTTTTATAAAGAGGCGTTGGGACTGACGGAAGTCCGCCGCAAAACAGCGGGAGACGACAGTTTTATCCTTGTTTATATGGGCGATGGCCAAACCGGACATAGACTGGAACTGACCTGGCTTCGGGATCGGGAAGAACCGTACGACCTGGGTGAGAATGAATTTCATCTGGCCTTTACCGTGGACGACTATGACGCCGCCCACGCGAAGCACGAAGAGATGGGATGTATCTGCTATGAAAATCCGGGAATGGGCATTTATTTCATCAGCGACCCGGACGGATACTGGCTGGAGATCGTTCCGGCCCGATGAGCCGGACGGCCAAAAAATCCCGCGGCTGTAAATACGCCGGAACGATCCGTAAAAACCCCGCGGCTGTAAAGATATGGGAAAATATAAAAAATGCCCGGATGAATCCACGATGGAAAGACATTTGTCTTTTCCTGGAGAGACTCCAGGAGAAATGCCCAAAAACAGGGGCTTGACGGATTTTGGCGGAAAAAGGGATATAACGAAAATTCATACGCAATATAACTACAAGTTATAGAAGCCGTAAAACCCGCATAAAACCTGAAAAAATTGCCGTTGACAAAGGGAATGGGCAAGGTTAATATAATTAGCAAGTTCATTAATTGAAGGAGGAAATGACACATGAAAAAATGGGGAAAAGCAGTAAGTTTTATCATGGCTGCTTCTCTGGTCGTTGCTTCTTTGACTGCCTGCAGCGGCAGCGGGGAAACAACAGCGGATACAACAGCAGCAGGTGAGACTTCGGCGGCAGCCGGAACAGAAACATTCCTGATCGGAGGCATCGGACCGCTGACCGGTTCCGCGGCATCCTACGGAATTTCCGTAGAGCAGGGCGCCTGGGTGGCCATTGACGAGATCAACGCGGCCGGCGGCGTTAAGGTAGGCGACACGACCTACATGCTGGACATGGTATTTGAAGATGATGAAGCGACAGAAGACAAAGCGATCCAGGCGTACAACACGGTCATGGATGAAGGCGCTCAGGTCATCATGGGAGCGGTAACAAGCGGCGCGTGCATCGCCATCACGCCTCTGACGCTCCAGGACGGCATCCTTCAGATCACGCCGTCCGGATCGGCGGAAGCATGTATCGCCAATGACAACGCTTTCCGTATCTGCTTCTCCGACCCGGAACAGGGACGGGCTATGGCGGATTACGCCATCGACTCACTGGGTTATACAAAGATCGCCGTACTCTACAACAACTCCGACGAGTACAGCACAGGCCTTCAGACCGCTTTTGAAGAAGAAGTGAAAGCCAAAGGCGGCGAGATCGTAGCCAGCGAATCTTTCGGCGCGGACGACGTGGATTTCAATACACAGCTTTCTTCCATCCGTTCCACGGACGCGGAAGTGATCTACGTGCCGGCTTATTATCAGGCGGCGACTTACATTTCCAACCAGGCCAAAGAGATGGGCATGGAGATCCCGTTCATCGGCAGTGACGGTTGGGACGGCGTTCTTGGTACAGTGACCGACGCTTCCACAGTGGAAGGCGCCATCTTCTCCAGCCCGTTCTGCGCGTCTGTAGATGACGAACGGGTACAGAACTTCGTGAAAGCCTATGGCGAAGCCAATGACGGAGCGGTTCCGGATCAGTTCGCGGCGGACGCTTACGACACCGTATATACGATCAAAGCGGCTATGGAACAGGCGGGAAGCATTGAAAGCGAAGATATGATCGCTGCCATGACAGAGATCACAGTAAACGGCCTGACCGGCGACGCGATCACATTTGACGCCAGCGGAGCCGCCGAGAAAGACGTTCGGTTCGTAGAGATCGTGGACGGCGCTTATCAGTACAGAGAAGAGTAAGATCCGTAAACGTTTGAGGATCTGAGTTATCTTAAGCAACTTAAGGCGGGCTAAAGGAGGCGGAGACAGCCTTCTTTAGCCGTCTTTATATCCACATAAAGAAAAGGAGGATAAGTATGAGCCTTATCACGGGTATACTGGAGCAGCTGATCAACGGCCTGCGCACCGGAAGCATATACGCGCTGATCGCCATCGGCTATACCATGGTCTATGGTATCGCCAAGATGATCAACTTCGCTCATGGGGATATCATCATGGTAGGGGCCTATTCCCTTTATGTTTTTACCGCGATACTGGAACTTCCGGCCGCGGCGGCAGTTATCCTGACGGTGGCCGTCTGCGCGGCGCTCGGCATTGTTGTGGAAAGGATTGCCTATAAACCTTTGAGGAACGCTCCGTCGCTGGCGGTGCTCATCACAGCGATCGGCGTCAGCTATTTTTTGCAGAACACTGCCCTGCTGATCTTTAAGGCCACGCCCATACCGTTTGGCTCGATCATCAATATTTCCGGTATCCGACTGGGCAATATCAATATATCCGGCGTAACGCTGGTCACGTTTGTGGCCACGGCCGTCATGATGGTCGGCCTGACGCTGTTCGTCAATAAGACCCGGGCCGGAAGCGCCATGCGGGCGGTCTCGGAAGACAGAGGCGCCGCCTCGCTCATGGGCATCAATGTGAACAAGACCATATCCATGACCTTCGCCATCGGCTCGGCGCTGGCCGCTGTCGCCGGTATCCTGTATATCTGCCAGTACCAGTCCCTTCAGCCGACGCTGGGGGCGCTTCCCGGCATCAAAGCCTTCGTGGCCGCGGTACTGGGCGGTATCGGCAACATTCCGGGAGCCATGCTCGGCGGATTGCTGTTGGGCATCATCGAAAGCCTTTCCCGGGCTTACATTTCCACGCAGCTGGCGGACGCCATCGTTTACGGCGTCCTGGTTATCGTGCTCCTTGTCAGACCTTCCGGCCTGCTGGGCAAGCAGAAGACAGAGAAAGTGTAGGTGAGCGAATTGGGAAAGAAGATCATGAATAAAACATCCGCAGGCAAAACGCCGGCGAAATACGGAAAGATCGTCCTGAACATCCTGATCACGCTGGCCGTATACGCGGTGATGATGGTGGTGATCCAGGGCGGCATGCTGAGCCGTCAGATGACGTCCATCATCATTCCCTGCTGCATCAACGTCATGCTGGCCGTGTCCCTCTGCCTTCTGGTCGGTTACCTGGGCGAGCTGACACTGGGTCACGCGGGCTTTATGTCCATCGGCGCTTATGCCGGCGCGCTCCTGACCAATTACCTGGATATGCCGCCTGTGGCCGAGCTGCTCATCGGCATGCTGGCGGGCGGTATCATCGCGTCGGTGTTCGCGGTGGTCATCGGCCTTCCGGTACTCCGGCTCAAAGGCGATTATCTGGCCATCGTCACCCTGGGATTTGGCGAGATCATCCGGTCCGTCATCAATTCCCTCGAGTTCACCGGCGGGGCGAAAGGCCTTTCCGGCATCGGGACCTACGCCACGTATAAGAATTTTACGTTTGTATACATTTTCGTCATCCTGACCATACTGCTGATCGCCAATCTGGTCCATTCAAGGCATGGACGGGCCATAACCGCCGTGCGGGACAACTATATCGCGGCGGAGGCCATCGGCATCCATGTGGGCCGCTTCAAGACGATGGCGTTTGTCATCTCCGCCTTCTTCGCGGGGCTGGCGGGCGTGATCTACGCGCACAACGTGGGCATCCTGAAACCGGCCAACTTTGACTACAACAAATCCATCGAGATCCTGGTCATGGTCGTATTGGGCGGCATGGGCAATATCAAAGGATCCATCATCGCCGCGATCATCCTGACGCTCCTTCCGGAAGTGCTGCGGAGCGCGGCGGATTACCGGATGCTTTTGTATTCCATCGTCCTGATCGCCATGATGCTGTTCAACAATTCCCGCTTCAAGCTGGCTATCGTTGAGAAACGGAACTTGAAAAAGGCGGCGGAGATCCAGAAGGAGGGCGAGTGATATGGCATTATTGGAAGTAAAAGGCCTGGGCATCTCCTTCGGAGGCCTGCGGGCCGTGGACGACCTGAACATGGAAGTGGACCGGGACAGCCTTGTGGGGCTGATCGGCCCCAACGGAGCGGGAAAGACGACGGCGTTCAACCTGCTCACCGGCGTTTACGAACCCACCGACGGCATCATCAATCTGGACGGCGTGAACCTGGTGGGGAAAAAGCCGCCGGAAATATGCGAAGCGGGCATTGCCCGTACATTCCAGAACATCCGTCTGTTTTCCCAGATGAGCGTTCTGGATAATGTAAAAGTGCCGCTGCATCACCATCTGAGCTACAGCCTGGCGGAAAGCTTTCTCCATCTGGGCAGCTACAGGAAAAAAGAAAAAGAAATGGATGAGCGGGCCATGGAGATCCTGAGCGTGTTCGATCTGGATAAACAGGCGGATCAGCTGGCCTCCAACCTGCCTTACGGAAAACAGAGAAAGCTGGAGATCGCCCGGGCGCTGGCCACGGAACCGAAGCTCCTTCTGCTGGATGAGCCGGCGGCGGGCATGAACCCCCATGAGACGGAAGAACTCATGAACACTATCCGGCTCGTGCGCGACCGGTTTAAAGTCGCCATCCTTCTGATCGAACACGATATGAAACTGGTATCCGGCATATGCGAGTACCTTTACGTGCTGAACTTCGGCACGGAGCTGGCGTCCGGAAAGACCGGGGACGTACTGAATGACCCCAGGGTCATCAAGGCATATTTGGGCGAATAAGGGGGACGTGTTATGGCAATGTTGAAAGTTACGGATCTGAATGTATATTACGGCGTGATACAGGCCATCAAAGGCGTTTCCTTTGAAGTCAACGAAGGGGAAGTCATCGCCCTGATCGGCGCCAACGGCGCCGGAAAGACGACCATCCTCCATACGATCACCGGCCTCGTGGAGGCCAAGGGCGGAAAGGTCGAATTTGAAGGCAAAGACATCACCCGCATGCCGGGACACAAGATCGTCTCCCTGGGCATGGCCCATGTGCCGGAAGGACGGCGGGTGTTCGCGGAACTGACGGTTTTGGAAAACCTGAAGCTGGGCGCTTATACCCAGAAAGATAAAGCGGCCATCGGCGAAACGCTGAAGATGATCTACAAACGGTTCCCGAGGCTGGAAGAACGGAAAAACCAGCTGGCGGGCACCCTGTCCGGAGGCGAGCAGCAGATGCTGGCCATGGGCCGGGCGCTCATGTCCAAACCGAAGATCATCCTCATGGATGAACCGTCCATGGGCCTGTCGCCGATCTTCGTAAACGAGATCTTTGATATCATACAGGAGGTCAGCGCGGCGGGGACGACCGTTCTTCTCGTGGAACAGAACGCCAAAAAAGCGCTTGGCATCGCCGACAGGGCTTACGTGCTGGAAACCGGCAAGATCGCCCTGGAAGGCAAGGCCAAAGACCTTCTGAACGATGATTCTGTTAAAAAGGCATATCTGGGAGAATAGGAGGGAAGCTTATGAGTCATACGGTCATCACCATCGCGAGACAGTACGGAAGCGGCGGAAAAACCGTCGGAAAGATGCTGGCGAAAGATCTGGGGATATCTTATTATAACCGGGAGATCCTGCGCATGGCGTCCGATGCCAGCGGTATCAACGAACAGCTTTTCGCGGCCGTGGATGAAAAGCTCAAGAGCCGGCTCCGCCGGGCGGCGCAGAAGGTGTACAACGGGGAGCTTTTGCCGCCGGACAGCGATAACTTTGTTTCCACCGACAACCTGTTCAATTATCAGGCCAAGATCCTGAAACAGCTGGCGGAGGAAGAATCCTACGTGGTCATCGGCCGGTGCGCGGATTTTGTCCTGAAAGAATATCCCCACGTGGTCAGCGTGTTCGTCCACGCGCCCCAGGATTTCTGCCTGGAGCAGGCGTTAAAGATATCCAGCCGGTCCAGGGAAGATATGAAACGGTTTATCGCCAAGACCGATAAGAACCGGGGCGACTATTATAAGTACCATACCGGACAGAACTGGTACGACGCGCGCAATTACGACCTTTGCCTGGACAGCAGCAAGCTGGGATTCGACGGCTGCGTGGAGGCGATAAAAGGCTACATGAAGGTGCGCGGCCTTTTATAAAAATTCTGTGAAATTATTATAAAGAGCAGCGGAAAACGCCGTAAAACGGGGCTTTCCGCCGCTTTTCTTTTTGGGCGGAAACGTTGATTTTTGCCGTAAAAACGACTATAATGAATATGATCCGAAGCCGTCTTCCTGGCTTAAAAGGCGGCGCGGCGGCAAAACCGCCCGGAGTGAGAGAAACATCAGGAGGGAAAACCATGTTTTCCACAGCGGAATTTAAACAGGGGCTGGCGGCCGGCATGCCCATCGGGATCGGGTATGTGCCGGTGGCTTTCACCTTTGGATTTATGGCAGTGAGCGGAGGCCTGCCGGTTTGGGCAGCAGTGTTGATATCCTTTACGAACCTTACGAGCGCCGGGCAGTTTGCCGGGACGAACCTCATCGTCGCGGGAGCGGGCTCTGTGGAGGTGGCGTTGACCACGTTTGTCATCAACCTCCGGTACATATTGATGTCGCTGGCCCTTTCCCAGAAAATTGACGCGGCTGCCTCACTGAAAGAAAGACTCATCTGGTCTTTCGGCATTACCGATGAAACCTTTGTCGTGGCGTCTGTCGGGAATAAGACGCTCACGTCTTCTTATATGTTCGGCCTGATCGCGCTGCCCATCCTTGGCTGGAACGCGGGGACCCTTCTCGGGGGCTGCATATCCCAGGTCCTGCCTGAGGCGCTCCAGAACGCCATGGGCATCGGGCTGTACGCCATGTTCGTCGCGCTGATCGTACCCGCCGCCCGGGACAGCGCCCGGGTGCTCCTCATCATCCTGATCGCGGTGGCGGTCAACTGCCTGTTAATGTATATCCCGGCCTTTTCATTTATTTCTTCCGGGTTCCGTGTCATACTGGCGACCATTGCCGCTTCGGCGGTCGGCGCCTTTTTGTATCCGGAAGAAAGCGGGGAAGGAGGGGAGACCTCATGAGCATGACGCGCGTCCTTATCTGCATCGCGTTGATGTGTCTGGTGACCTACATTCCGAGAGTGATACCGGTGACCCTGTTCCGAAAGCAGATCCGGTCACGATATATCCGTTCATTTTTAAATTATACGCCCTACGCTGTGCTGGGCGCTCTCACATTTCCGGACATTTTCACCTCGTCCGGGCATCTGGCCTCCGCCATCGGCGGCACAGCGGTGGCGGTGCTGCTTGGCTTCTGGCGGCGAAGCCTGGTGGAAGTGGCCTGCGCCGCCATATTGACGGTTTTCGTCATTGAACTGTTTATCTAGGAGGACAACCTATGGAAGCTTACGTAAAACTGGAACATGTAACAAAAGTCTATCATATGGGCGAGATCGAGATCCACGCCGCCGCGGGCATTGATTTTGAGATCGGCAAGGGCGAGTTCGTCGTCATCGTCGGGCCCAGCGGCGCCGGCAAGACGACGGTGTTAAACGTCCTTGGCGGTATGGATACGGCGACCAGCGGCTCCATATGGGTCGATGGGAAAGACATCGCGGCTTACAGCAATAAGCAGCGGATCGCCTACCGGCGCGACGATATCGGCTTTGTATTCCAGTTTTACAACCTGATCCCCAACCTGACCGCCCTGGAGAACGTGGAGCTGGCCCTTCAGATATGCAAGGACCCGCTGGACGCCAGGCAGGTGCTCAAAGAAGTGGGGCTGGAAGACCGTATGGCCAATTTCCCCGCTCAGCTTTCCGGCGGCGAACAGCAGCGGGTATCCATCGCCCGGGCGCTGGCGAAGAATCCCAAGCTCCTGCTGTGCGACGAACCCACCGGCGCGCTGGATTACAACACGGGCAAAGCCATATTGAAACTGCTCCAGGACATGTGCCGGGAGAAGAACATGACCGTTATCGTCATCACCCATAACCAGGCGATCGCGCCCATGGCGGACAGGATCATACGGATCAAAAACGGAAAGGTATCTTCCATGGAACTCAATCCGTCTCCGGTTTCCGTAGAGACGATCGAATGGTAGGCAAACGGCGGGAAAGACGGTGATGGTATGAAGAAAAAGGCTTTATGGAAAGACTTTCAGATGGAGATACGCAGGACGATGAACCGTTTCCTGTCGATCTTTCTGATCGTGGCCATGGGCGTGGCGTTTTTTTCCGGTATACGGGCCTCCGAACCGGACATGCGTCTTTCGGGAGACGCGTATTTTGACGAGCACGACCTGATGGATCTGAAAGTGATCAGTACAATGGGGCTGACCGACGCGGATGTGGACGCGCTGTCAGCCATTGACGGCGTAAAAAAGGCGGAGCCGGCCTATATGACCGACGCGCTTTGCGATATAGAGGACAGCGAGAAAGTCGTCCACGTGGAATCGCTGACGGAAAGCCTCAACCGGATCGATATTCAGAAAGGGCGCATGCCGGAAGCGGAAGACGAGTGCGTGGTAGACGATCTGTGGCTTTTAAGCCAGGACTTTTCCGTGGGCGATACGATCACCCTGAAATCCGGCACGGACACGGAATTATCGGAAACGCTGACGACCGATACCTTTACCATCGTCGGCACCTGCTCCAGCCCGCTCTACATTTCCTTTGACCGGGGAAGCACCAACGTGGGCAAGGGCGAGATCGACGCGTTTATCTATGTGCCGGAGGAAAGCTTCTGTCAGGACGTGTACTCCCAGGTATGGCTTTCCGTTGACGGCGCCATGGAAGCGACGGCCTTCACCGATGAATACGACGCCCTGATCGAGGATGTCCGGGAAAAGGTGGAAGCCATACAGGACGAACGCTGCGAAGCCCGCTATGACGAGATCATGGACGAGGCGAACGAAGAGATCGAAGAAGCGGAAAGCGAACTGGAGTCGGCCCGGGAAGAGGCGGACGAACAGCTGGAATCGGCCCGGGAAGAACTGGAGAGCGGCGAAGCCGAGCTGGAAAGCGGTGAAGCCGAGCTGGAGAGCGGTGAAGCCGAACTGATCGAACAGTCTTCCCTGCTGGAATCGTCCAAGGAGACGCTTTACAGTACGCGGACCGAACTGGACAACGGCTGGAGCCAGTATAACGACGGCGCGGCCCAGCTGGAAGAACAGTGGGCGGCCTTTTACGAACAGGAAGAAGTTTTTAACGAACAGGAAGCGGCTCTTGACGAGATGACGCCTTTATACGAGGAGGCCAAGGCCGGATACGAACCGGGCCTCGCGTCCTATGAAACGTCAAAGAGCCAGTACGACGCGGCGCGGGCGGCTTATGACGCCCAGACCTCCGGCCTTGAGACCATGCGGCTCCAGCTGGCGGCCCTGGAAGAAAAGATCGGCGCCGGAACGGCGACGGCGGAAGAAACCGCCCTGGCGGAACAGCTCCGGGCGGCCATCGGCGAGATGGAAACCCAGAAGGCGGCGCTGGATACGTGGGAGAGCCAGCTTGAGGCGGCCAAGAGCCAGCTTGACCAGGCGGCGGCCCTGATATCGGGATACGAAGAAGGCAAGGCGGCCCTGGAAGAAGGCCGGACCCAGCTTGAGGAAGGCCGGACCCAGCTTGAGGAAGCCCAGGCCACGCTGGACGCTTCAAAAGCCCAGCTGGAAGCGGGCGAAGCCGCTCTGGCGGACGGATGGGCCCAGATCGGCGACGGGGAATCGCAGATCGCGTCGGGCTGGCAGACGATCGAGGAAAATCGTCAGCTGATCGAAGAAAACCGGCAGACGTTGGAAGACGGCTGGAATGAATATAACGAGGCGGAGCAGGAGGCCCAGAGCGAGATCGCGGACGGGGAGTTAAAGCTTCAGGACGCGAAAAGCGAGATCGCCGGGATCGAGCGGCCCGACTGGTATGTGACCGACAGGGATGACTATACGGATTATACCGGTTACGGAGACAACGCGGACCGGATGCGGGCCATCGGCGAGGTGTTCCCGGTGCTCTTTTTCCTTGTGGCCGCTTTGATCAGCCTGACGACCATGACCCGTATGGTGGAAGAAGAACGGACCCAGATCGGCACGATGAAAGCGCTGGGCTACAGCCGTTGGTCCATCATGGCCAAATATGTGGGCTACGCTTTCCTGGCCACCCTGGCGGGCTGCGTGTTCGGCGTCCTGGTGGGACAGAAGATCTTCCCGTATATCATCGTGACGGCGTACAAGATCATGTATCCCTACGTCCCCGATGTGGTGATCCCTTATCATGTCGGCTATTCCCTGATGGCCAGCGCGGCGGCCCTGATCTGTACCCTGGCGGCGACCCTGTTCTCGTCCTATCGGGAACTGATCGCGGAACCGGCGGAACTGATGCGGCCGGAGGCGCCAAAGAGCGGCCGGAGGGTCATACTGGAACGTATCCCCTTCCTTTGGAAGCGGCTGAATTTTACGTGGAAATCCACGATCCGCAACCTGATGCGGTATAAAAAGCGGTTCTTCATGACCGTTTTCGGCATCGGCGGCTGTATGGCGCTGATGGTGGTGGGCTACGGCCTGAAAGATTCCATCCTGGGCATCGCGAAACTCCAGTACACCAAGCTCCAGCTGTATGACGCCATGGCGATCGTCGATGAAGAAGCGGACGATGACGAGCGGGCGCTGCTGTATGAGCAGCTGGATGAAGACGAAAACGTGGCCGGTTACAGCAAGGCCTTTATGCAGAGCGTCACGCTGGACCATGAAGGCGCGGAATGGGACGCTTACCTGTACGTGCCCGAAACGCTGGAAGGACTGGACGATTTCTTCCTCTTTGACCACCGGGTCAGCGGCGAGACGTTTGAACTGGGCGACGACGGCGCCATCCTGACGGAAAAAGCGGCGAAGCAGCTGGATGTGTCGGTGGGCGATACGGTCACGGCCGAAAACGCCGACGGAGATCAGATAACGGTCCGCATCGCCAACATATGCGAAAACTATATGGAACATTATCTGTACGTTTCACCGGGCTTGTTCAAAGAACTGACCGGAGAACAGCCGACGGAAAATACCGTTGTGGTCCGTATGGATCCGGAAGGCTCCAAAGACCTGGACGCTTTGGGCGGCATGCTCCTGGACCATGACTGCGTGCTGACCGTATCGTATACGGAAACGCTGATGGAAGAAGTGACCGACATGCTCCAGGCGCTGGACAGCGTCATCGTGGTGCTCATCATGTCGGCAGGGCTTCTGGCCTTCATCGTTCTGTACAACCTGAACAATATCAATATCAATGAGCGTCAGCGGGAACTGGCGACGCTGAAGGTGCTGGGCTTTTATGACAGGGAGGTATCCGCTTACGTCTACAGGGAGAACATCCTGCTCACCTTCATCGGCGTGGCGGCGGGCTGCGCCCTCGGCAAGGTCCTCCACGCCTTTGTCATCCAGACGGTGGAGATCGACATGTGCATGTTCGGAAGGAATATCGAGCCGATCAGCTATGTGTACAGCATCGTGTTCACCTTCCTGTTCTCCCTTCTGGTCAACCTGGCCATGCACTTTAAACTGAAAAAGATCGATATGGTAGAATCGCTCAAGAGCGTGGAATAGGAGGATATCATGAGTAAATATCTGGTGGTCGTGGATATGCAGAACGACTTTATCGACGGCGCCCTGGGCACGAAAGAGGCCCGGGCCATCCTGCCGAAGGTCATCGAGAAGATCCGGAACTATCCGGGCACCGTTGTTTATACGCGGGATACCCATGACGAAGATTATCTGAACACCCAGGAAGGGCAGCGCCTTCCCGTGGTCCATTGTGTCCGGGGAACGGACGGCTGGCAGCTTCAGAAAGACATCCATGAGCTGATGACCGAGCGGCGGAGCCTGGTCTTTGACAAACCGGTCTTTGGTTCGACCCAGCTGGCGGGATGCCTGTCCGGGATCGACCGGATGGCGCCCATCGAGGCGATCGAACTGGTCGGCCTGTGCACCGACATATGCGTGATCGCCAATGCCATCCTTTTAAAGACGGCCTTGCCGGAGACGCCCATCCGGGTCGACGCTTCCTGCTGCGCCGGCGTCACGCCGGAAAGTCACCGAAACGCGCTGGCGGCCATGCGGGCCTGCCAGATCGACATCGAGGAATGAGGGCGGCCATGGAAAAAGAACTGACCCATATCAATGCCCAGGGACGGGCGAAAATGGTAGATGTCTCCGAAAAAGACGTGACCGTCAGGGAAGCGCTGGCGGCCGGCCGCGTGCGCATGCGTCCGGAGACCCTTGAACGCATACAAAACGGCGGCATAAAAAAGGGCGACGTATTGGCGGTAGCCCAGGTGGCGGCGGTGATGGCGGCGAAAAAAACGTGGGAGCTGATCCCCATGTGCCATCCCCTCATGC
>CALWEE010000028.1 GCA_944376975.1 uncultured Lachnospiraceae bacterium | reverse complement strand
TTTCACTGCCCGTCATCAGCCCGGCGAAGACCGCCCCCGTAGACAACCCTTCCGGGATGTTGTGGATCGTCACCGCAAGGACAAGCCTGGTCGTTTTTTTTAACGCGCACGCGTGGCCTTCGCTGCATTCCGCTCCCAAATGCAGATGGGGGATCGTCTTATCCATCAGCAGAAGAAAACCGATGCCGATCATAAAGCCCGCCGCGGCCGGGATAAAGGCCAGACGGCCCATATCCTCCGACATATCCATGGCCGGTATGAGCAGCGACCAGACGGACGCCGCCACCATAACGCCGGAGGCGAATCCCAGGAGCAGCTTCTGGACTTTCTCATTCATCTGCCCTCTCATAAAAAACACGCAGGCAGCTCCCGCCGCCGTACCGATAAAGGGGATCATCAATCCCGCGAAAATAACCATATTTAACCCTCTTTTCTTTATAATGATCTGTTTCAACCAGTTTATCACAGTTCTTTCAAAATAGACATACCCAATCGTCACAGGCCTTATGCTTATATTATGGACCTTTCCGACTTTTGTGCCCCGTCCCGCCTTTGACTTGCTTTACGGCCGTCCAAACAGACAAGGCCGCCTCTTTCGGCCCCGCGGCAAAAGAAACAGCCTTGTTTTATAACGTATCTTATTCAGATGGCGGCGATATCCACCACGGACAGCCTGCTTTTATCGCCGGTCTCCAGGCAGGAAAGCAGCGCCCGGGCCGTATCGAGGGAAGTCAGGCAGGTGACGCCGGTCTCAATGGCGTTCCTTCGGATCAGGAAGCCGTCCCTGGACTTCACCCGGCCCTGGGTCGGCGTATCGATGACCAGATCCACTTCTCCCGCCAGTATAAGATCCAGCACATTGGGCGTGCCGGCGGAGATCTTGTTGATCCGGATGGCCGGTATGCCGTGGTCATTGAGAGCTTTTGCCGTGCTGCGGGTCGCGTAGATGGTATAGCCGATCCGGGCGAACCGTTCGGCGATGGGGATCAGTTCTTCTTTGTCCCCGTCTTTGACCGTACAGATCATCTTCTTCGTCCGGGGCAGATCCACGCCGGCGCCCAGGAACGATTTGTAGAGCGCTTCATGGAAATCCCTGGAAATGCCCAGCACTTCCCCTGTGGACTTCATCTCCGGCCCCAGGCTGATCTCCGCTCCCCGGAGCTTTTCAAAGGAAAATACCGGCTGTTTGACGGCGATATAGTCGGATTTTTTCTGAAGCCCCGGCGTATAGCCCAATTCCCGTATGGTCTTGCCCACGATCACTTTGGACGCGATATCCACGATGGGGATACCGGTCACCTTGCTTATATAAGGCACTGTCCGGCTGGATCTGGGATTGACCTCGATCACGTACACTTTCTCGTCGTGGACGATGAACTGGATGTTTAAAAGCCCCTTCACATGGAGCGCCCGGGCCAGCCGTCCGGTATAATCTTCCAGCGTGCGGATCACGTCGTCGGACAGGCTCTGGGCCGGATAGACCGAAATACTGTCTCCCGAATGGACGCCCGCTCTTTCGATATGCTCCATGATGCCCGGGATCAGGATGTCGCTGCCGTCGCAGACGCCGTCCACTTCCACTTCCCGCCCCATCAGGTATTTATCGATGAGGATGGGATGCTCCTGCACGTCCCGGTTGATGATCGCCATAAATTCCACGATATCTTCGTCGCTGACCGCAATCTGCATGCCCTGGCCGCCAAGTACGTAAGAAGGTCTGACGAGCACCGGATAACCCAGTTCTTCCGCCGCCTTCAGCGCCTCCCGCGTCGTAAAGACCGTCGTCCCCGCCGGTCTGGGTATCCGGCATTTTTCAAGGATCTCATCGAACCGTTCCCGGTCTTCCGCCGCGTCCACGTCGTCCGGGCTCGTCCCCAAAATGGGCACGCCCATCTTCATGATGGCCTCGGTCAGTTTGATGGCCGTCTGTCCGCCAAACTGGACGACCGCCCCATCCGGTTTTTCCAGCCGGACGATATTTTCCACGTCTTCCGGCGTCAGCGGCTCAAAATACAGTTTGTCGGCGATATCAAAATCGGTGCTGACCGTTTCCGGATTGTTGTTGATGATGATCGTCTCATATCCGGCCTCTGAAAGCGCCCAGACGCTGTGGACCGAACAATAGTCGAATTCGATGCCCTGCCCGATGCGGATCGGCCCGGAACCGAGCACCAGCACTTTTTTCTTCATGCCGTCTCCCGGATCCACCTCGTTGGCGCTGCCGAAGCAGGAATAGTAATAGGGTGTTTCCGATTCAAACTCCGCCGCGCAGGTATCCACCATCTTAAACGCGGCCGTGATATCGTTTTTATAACGGAACGCGCGCACCTGGGCCTCGGACGATCCGGTGAAGCCGGCGATGGCCTTATCGGGAAATTCCAGCCGCTTGGCTTCTTTCATCAGCTCCGGCGTCATGGGCCCGTCGGCCAGACGTTTTTCCATATCCACCAGATTCCGGATCTTATCTAAAAACCACATGTCGATCTTGTTGATCGCGTGGATGCTTTCCAGATCCCGCCCCCGGCGGATGGCTTCCGCGATATAAAACAGCCGGTGGTCATCCACCCAGTGCAGCCTTTCTTCCAGTTCGTCATCGGACAGGCGGTCCATATCGCCGTATTTCAGGCTGTATATGTTCTGTTCCAGGGAACGCAGCGCTTTCATGAGCGCCCCCTCAAAACACGGGCAGATACTCATGACTTCCCCGGTGGCTTTCATCTGGGTCGTCAGCGTCCGCTTGGCGCTGACAAATTTGTCAAAGGGCCATTTTGGGATCTTCACCACCACGTAATCCAGCGCCGGCTCAAAAGAGGCGAAAGTCTTGCCGGTCACCGCGTTCTTGATCTCATCCAGGGCGTATCCCAGAGCGATCTTGGCCGCCACTTTGGCTATGGGATATCCGGTGGCTTTGGAGGCCAGGGCCGACGAACGGCTCAGACGGGCATTGACCTCGATGACACAGTATTCAAAGCTGTCCGGGTTCAGGGCGTACTGGACATTGCAGCCGCCCTGGATGCCCAGTTCGGTGATGATCTTCAGCGCGGACGTCCGCAGCATCTGATATTCTTTATCCGCCAGCGTCTGAGAAGGCGCCACGACGATGCTGTCTCCGGTGTGGACGCCCACCGGATCGATATTTTCCATATTGCAGACGGTGACGCAGTTGCCGTAACTGTCCCGAATCACTTCATATTCGATCTCTTTCCAACCGCCGATGTAGCGCTCCACCAGCACTTCGCCTACCCGGCTCAGCCGAAGGCCGTTGCCGGCGATCGTCTGAAGCTGCTGCCGGTCATAGGCGATCCCGCCGCCGCTGCCGCCCAGGGTATACGCCGGGCGGATGACCACCGGATACCCGATCTTTTCCGCGAAATCCACGCAGCCCTCAAGGGTGGTGCACACATCGCTTTCCGCCACCGGCTCATGTATTTTTTCCATGGCTTCCTTAAAAGCCAGCCGGTCTTCGGCGCGGCGGATGGTCTGGGACGATGTGCCGATCATCTCCACTCTGTTCTGCTTAAGAAAGCCGGATTCATCCAGTTCCATGGCGATATTCAGCGCCGCCTGTCCGCCCAGGGTGGGCAGGATGCTGTCCGGTTCTTCTTTCAGTATGATCTTTTTCACCACTTCCGCGTTCAGCGGTTCGATGTACACTTTATCGGCGATCTGTTTATCGGTCATGATGGTGGCCGGATTGGAATTAACAAGGACGACTTCCACCCCTTCTTCCCTGAGGGAACGGCAGGCCTGCGTGCCCGCGTAATCAAATTCCGCGGCCTGTCCGATAACGATCGGGCCGGAACCGATGACCAGTACTTTTTTTATCCTGTTTTTCTTAGGCATCCTTCGCCACCTCCATCATCTGTATAAATCGATCAAAAAGGAATCCGGTATCCTGGGGCCCGCCGCAGGCTTCCGGATGGAACTGGACCGTGAACGCGTTCCGTCCCAGATAGTGGAGGCCTTCCGTGCTGCCGTCGTTGGCGTTGGCAAAGCTGACCTCCGCCACCGCTTCCGGGACCGTCTTATCCGCCACCACGTAACCGTGGTTCTGAGTGGATATGTAGACCCGTCCGGTCGTCAGATCTTTCACCGGATGGTTGACGCCCCGGTGTCCCCATTTCATCTTCCGGGTATCGGCGCCGTTGGCCAGGGCCAGCAGCTGGTGTCCCAGGCAGATGCCAAACAGGGGGATGCCGGAATCAAACAGCGCTTTCACGTTTTCGATGATCGGTCCGCAGTCCTTCGGATCGCCCGGCCCGTTGGAAAGCATGACGCCGTCCGGCGCGTCTTTCAGGATGTCCTGCGCCGCCGTAAATGCCGGATAGACCCAAACTTCACAGTCCCTCGCGGCCAGTTCGCGCAAAATATTCAGCTTCGCGCCGAAATCCATCAGCGCCACTTTATATTTCCCATCGGAATATTTATATTTTTCCGGACAGGATACCCGGGCGACCACGTCACTGGCCTTGAAGGCCCGTATCCGGGGAAGGACTTCTTCCAGATCGAAATCTTCATCGGTGGTGATCATCCCGTTCATGGTCCCCCGGCTGCGCAGCACTTTTGTCAGCGCCCGCGTATCCACGCCCTCGATACCCGGTATATGGTGATCGGTCAGGAATTTTTCAAGGGAACACTCACTTCTGAAATTGCTCGGATGCCGGTCCAGTTCCCGGACGATAAACCCGTCCGCCCACGGCCTGACGCCTTCCATGTCCGCGTAAGCCACGCCGTAATTGCCGATCAGCGGATAGGTCATGACTACAGCCTGTCCCGCGTAGGAAGCGTCGGTCAGTATCTCCAGATAGCCGGTCATGGATGTGTTGAACACGATCTCGCTGATGACTTCCCTTCGGTCTCCGATGGCCTTTCCTTCAAAGACCGTGCCGTCCGCGAGTATTAAAAACGCCTTCATCCTGTCACCATTCCTCTCTTCATAAATATTCGTCTTATGGCTTCATTTTGGAATAAATATTCACAATTCCCGCATTTTATTCAAAAAAAAAGAGGGAGGCATGTATTTTATACATGGATTTCTTTTCTTTGGGAATCGATATTTAAACTTTCAGTATTGTAGCACACTATGAAAAAAAATACAACCCCGATTTTTTCCGAGATGGAAAAAATCATCTTTCCCACCGCTTCGCATATATTGTACAAAAATCATCGAAGGGATAACTATGCCCGAAAACATTTCTCTCACCGACAAAGGCCAGATCCATTTTGCCGTCACTTCGGCGGCAGACAACACGCCCGTCTCCGGCGCCGCCATAGCCATCGCCTCGCCTGCCGATCCGGCGGTGACGGTTGAGCAGGTGACGACAGATGAAAACGGCATGACAGAAAAGGTGGACCTGGCCGCGCCTCCGGCGGAATACAGCCTGTCTTTAGGCGATGTGCAGCCTTACTCGGAATACGACCTGATCATCACCGCGCCCGGATACGAAGACGTCTCCATATCCGGCATCCAGATCCTGTCCGGCCAGTCGTCCCTGTCCAAGATCTCTCTGCGCCCCTCAGGGCCCAAGGCGGATCCGCCGGCGCCGGAAGTCATCGGCGGCCATACCCTCTGGGAACTTTATCCGCCGAAGATCGCGGAAAAAGAGATCAAGCCGGTACAGGAAACCGGCGAGATCGTCCTGAGCCGGGTGGTCATACCGGAAACGGTGGTCGTCCATGCCGGGCCGCCGACCGATACGTCCGCCGCCGACTACTATGTCCCCTATAAAGATTACATTAAAAACGTGGCCTCCAGCGAGATCTACGCCACCTGGCCGGAGGCGGCCATCATCGCCAACGTGCTGGCCATCCAGTCTTTTACGCTGAACCGTGTATTCACGGAATGGTACCGCAACAAAGGCCATGATTTCACCATCACCGCTTCCACCGCCTATGACCAGTACTTCGTCTATGGGCGGAATATCTATGACCGTATATCAAACGTCGTCGATACCATCTTTTCCAACTATCTGTCCCGGCCGGATGTGCGCCAGCCCATCCTGACCCAGTACTGTGACGGCAAGCGTTCTTCCTGCCCCAACTGGCTGTCCCAGTGGGGATCCAAAGAACTGGCGGATGAAGGCTACGGGCCTTTGGAGATCATCCAGCACTATTACGGGAAAGATATGTACATCAACACCGCGGAACAGATCAGCGGCATCCCCGCGTCCTGGCCCGGGACCGACCTGACGATCGGCTCGCGCGGCGCCAAAGTACGCCAGCTTCAGGAGGAGCTCACCCGCATATCCCAAAGCTATCCGGCCATCCCGCCGGCCACGCCGGACGGCATCTTTGGCGAAAACACGCGCCGTTCCGTGACAAAATTCCAGGAAGTCTTCGGTCTGCCGGCCACAGGCATCGTGGATTATCCCACCTGGTACAAGATCAGCGAGATCTATGTGGGCGTAAGCCGCATCGCCGAACTGGATCCGTCGTCCTGACCCGCGGCAAAGGCCGGCGTTTCGTGAAATAAAAAGCCCCTCGCGGGCAGCAGGATCGGATCCTGTCTGCCCGCGGGGGGCGTATCGGGTCATTTTCAGGCGTGCTGCCGCGTGAGCATGCGTATCGCCTTTGACAGATAACTGAAAACGTACCGGGTCAGCAAGACCAGCGGAACGATGAAGATCATGCGCCAGTTGAACAGTCTGTAAATGCCGAACAGATCCGGCAGGAATACGATGGCCACCACGAACAGAAGGAACACGCCGGCGCACAGCCAGGACCGTCTCCGGTTCATCGGCCGGCACACCTCGATCACCACGAACATGCTGATAACGCCAGCCATCAGCAGGTTATACGTGGACAGCATGCCGCTGTCGAAGCCCAGGATCCCCGCTGCCAGCTGGTTCAAAAGCATGACGATGACCATCGTCAGGGCGCTGGGCAGCGATATGCGCAGGACATTCCGCAAAAAGCCGGTACTGGTCACGGCCTCCGTCTGCTCCAACGTCAGTATGAAACTGGGGATGCCGATCATGGCCGCGCTGATGATGCTCAGATGGATCGGAATGAACGGATAGGACCGTCCCAGAAGAATAAAGATCACGCTGAGCAGCACCGAATAGATCGTCTTGGTCAGGTAAAGCGCGCTGACCCTTTCAATATTGGCGATGATCATCCGGCCTTCCCGGACGATGGATTTCATGCTGGCGAAGTTGGAATCCATCAGGACGATATGGGCCACCTGTTTCGCCGCGTCGCTGCCGGCCGCCATGGCGATGCCGCAGTTGGCGTCTTTCAGGGCGAGAACATCGTTGACGCCGTCGCCGACCATGCCGACCACATGACCGCCGGCCTGATAGGCTTTGATGATCCGCTGCTTCTGTTCCGGGCGGACCCGTCCGTAAACCGTATACTGGTCCACCACTTCCCTCAGTTCCTCAAAATCCTCCGGGAGGGTATTGGCGTCCACATACCGTTCGCCGCCTTCCAGGCCGGCCGCCACCGCTATGTGGGAAACCGTTACCGGGTTGTCTCCGGAGATGACTTTTATGGACACGTTCTGGGAACGGAAATATTCAAATGTATCGTGGGCTTCCGGCCGGATGCAGTCGGATATGACGATCAGTCCCGCCGCTGTCACCGTCCCCGCCGAACCGTCTTCCACGTTGATTCCGGAGGAACGCCCGAGGAGCAGGACACGCAGCCCCTGTTCCGAATAGGCGTTGACCTTTTCATCCAACGCCGTATCGCCCTTCACGAGAAATTCCGGAGCGCCCAGTACATAATCGCCTTCATCTGCAAAAGATATGCCCCTGTATTTCCTTTCGGAAGAAAACGGGATCTTGCCCTTGATCTGCCATTTCCCGGAACGGGAAAAATAAGCCATCAGTGCGTCCTGGGTGGCGTTCACGTCGTCAAAGGCAAAGGCCATCTCATTCATCACGGCGCGTATCCGTTCCGTATCTTCGGCAAGCGGAACGACTTCCATGACTTTCAGCTCGCCGGTGGTGATCGTACCGGTCTTATCAAGGCACAGCACGTCCACCCGGGCCAGGGCTTCAATGGCTTCCATCTCCTGGACAAGGGCTTTCTTGCCGGCCAGCCGTCCCACGCCGAGGATGAACGAAATGCTGGTGAGCAGGACAAGCCCCTCCGGTATCATACCGATGATGCCGGCCACCGTATTGACGAGCGCGTCGGAGAAGTTGGTCCCCTCCGCCGCCCGCTGGGACATGAACAAAAGGATGCCCACCGGGATGATGATAAAGCCCACGGTCTTGATGATCTTTTTGATGGAATCCTGCATCTCGGAAGACGCCCGTTTCTTGTCTTTGGCCTGGCTGGCCAGCTGGGTGGCGTAATTGTCCTTGCCCACGTGGATCACCTGGGCCTGGCCGCTTCCGGCCACAAGAAAGCTTCCCGACCAGAGGGTATCGCCCGCCTGTTTTTTCACCGGACGGGACTCGCCGGTGATCATGGATTCATTGACCTCTATGCCGTCGGAAACCAGCACCTGGCAGTCCGCCCCGATCTGGTTCCCGTTTTCCACGGCGATCAGGTCGTCCATGACCAGTTCTTCAATGGGAATGTCTTTAAACACGCCGTCCCGACAGGCCCGGGCCTTTGAAGCGGTGATCACTTCCAGGTTGTCTATGAGTTTTTTCACCTTCAGTTCCTGATAGATACCGATCAGGGAATTGGCGATCATCACGCCCAAAAACGTCAGATTCTTGATCTGCCCGGATATGATGACGAGCACGGCCAGCACCAGGTTCAGGAAGTTGAAGTAGGTCAGCGTATGGCACCGGATGATCTCCCGCGTTGTCTTCGATATGTGATTGTCTGAAATGTTCACGAGGCCCTGTCGGATCCGGTTTTCCACCTGTTCGGACGTCAGCCCCCGGTAATCATGTTCCTGCATGCGAAACCTTCCTTGATCAATCGTTCTCTTTGAAATTGGCCACGCCGTCTTTCAGCTCATAGGGCGTGGTCTGGTAGACGAAATAATTCAGCCAGTTGGAGTACACCCACGTTCCATGCGCCCGCCAGCGCATGATCGGCTCCTTGGCGGGATCGTCATCTTTAAAATAATTGACCGGTATATCCGGATCCAGTCCTTTTTTCACGTCCCGGAAATACTCTTTCGCCAACGTGTCTTTATCATACTCCGAATGGCCCATGACGAAAAACTGGGAGCCGCTTTCATTGCCGACGATATACAGTCCCGCCTCGTCGGATACGGCCATGATCTTCAGTTCGGGAACTTTTTCCACATCCGCCGGATCGATATAGGTGTTCCTGGAATGGGGCACGTAAAATTCCGAATCGAACCCCCGGAACAGCCGGGATTTTTCGTTGATCAGATAGTGTCTGTAAACGCCGGAAAGCTTTTTCTCAAGCCGGCGCTTGGGGATGCCGTAATGATAGTAAAGCCCGGCCTGGGCGCCCCAGCATATGTGGAAGGTGGAATGGACGTTTTCTTTGGACCATTCCATGACTTCACAGAGTTCGTCCCAATATTCCACCTGTTCATATTCCAGCAGTTCCACCGGAGCGCCGGTTATGATCAGGCCGTCGTACCGTTTATCCCGTATCTGGTCGAAAGTCTGATAAAACGTGAGCATATGTTCTTCCGAAACATTTTTCGATACGTGGCTGGCCATCTGCAAAAGATCCACTTCGATCTGTAAAGGCGTATTGGATAAACATCTTAAGATCTGGGTTTCCGTCTCGATCTTGGTCGGCATCAGGTTCAGTATAACGATTTTCAAAGGACGGATATCCTGGGTCAGGGCCCGGCGTTCCGTCATGACAAATATGTGTTCATCTTCCAGTATCTGTCTCGCGGGAAGATCGTTCTGTATTTTTATAGGCATGGTCTCGTGTCTCCTGTAACATCAATATGGTTTTTATTCTAAGCCTTTTCGCGCCCAGCGTCAAGAAAGAGGATCTTACGATTTTCAGTCTGAAAAAGGTCTGCTCGCCGGCAGACCTTTTTGACGCGGACGGCGGCGCCTGATAAGCGTCAGCGTTCGTCCAGCGGAACGTATGCTTTTTCCGTGATGATGGATTTATAGGCCGGACGGATGATCTTATCGGCGTTGACCAGTTCTTCCATCCGGTGGGCGCACCAGCCCACGATGCGGGCCATGGCAAAGATCGGCGTATACAGTTCCAGCGGAATGTCCAGCATGCTGTACACAAAACCGCTGTAGAAATCCACATTGGCGCTGACGCCTTTGTAGATCTTGCGTTCCTTCGCGATCACCTTCGGAGCGAGCGTCTCCACCATGGAATAAATATTGAAATCTTCCTGACGCCCCTTCTCCTCTGCCAGCCGATGGACAAAGCTTTTAAATATCTTCGCCCTTGGATCGGATATGGAATAGACCGCGTGGCCCATACCGTAGATCAGCCCTTTTTTGTCGAAGGCTTCCTTGTGGAGCAGCCGGCACAGATAGGCTTCCACTTCCGCTTCATCCGTCAGGTCTTTCACTGTTTTTTTCAGGTCGTTCATCATTTCCACCACTTTGATATTGGCGCCGCCGTGTTTGGGCCCTTTCAGCGAAGATAAGGCCGCCGCGATGACAGCGTAGGTATCGGAGCCGGATGAAGTGACCACCCGGGTCGTAAAGGTGGAATTGTTGCCGCCGCCATGCTCCATATGGAGGATCAGGGCGATGTCCAGCACATGGGCTTCCAGTTCGGAATATCGCGTATCCGGCCGGAGCATCCTCAGGATGTTCTCCGCCGTGGACAGGTTCTTGTCCGGCCGGTGGATATAAAGACTGTCGTCCCTTTCGTAATGATTATACGCGTGATAGCCGTAAACCGCCAGCATGGGCAGTTCGCTGATCAGCATCATGCACTGACGCAGCACGTTGGGCAGGGATATGTCGGACGCCTTTTCGTCATAAGACGCCAGCGTAAGTATGCTCCGGGTCAACGTGTTCATGATATCCTTGCTGGGCGCTTTCATGACCACGTCCCGCACGAAATTCGTGGGCAGTGACCGGAAATAACACAGCATATCGGTAAATTCCTGCAGCTCCTTTTTATCCGGAAGTTTTCCGAACAAAAGCAGGTAAGCCGTTCCTTCAAACCCAAACCGCTGATCTTTGGATATGCCTTTGACCAGACCGATGATATCGTACCCTCTGTACAGCAGCCGGCCTTCGCAGGGCACCTTGCCCTCCGGCGTGTCCTTGTACGCGATGATGTTGGATATGGTAGAAAGGCCCGCCATGACGCCAATACCGTTTTTGTCCCTCAGGCCTCTTTTTACGTTATATTTATCATATAATCCGGGATCCTGGATACAGTGTTCCTCATTCATCTTCGCTCCGGCCTGCGTATATTTTTCGATCGCGTCTGAAAACATGTTGAATTCCATTTTCGTTTCTTCCATTTCGCAGCCTCCTTATTTTAAGCTTTGATCTTCTCTCGTTCTTATAAGATACCCTTTATCCGCCATATTTTCAATATCCAGTCGCTTTATTTAAGGGATTTTTTACAATCTTTTAATAAAATCCTCCGGATCCGGACGCTTTTTACGCCTTTAAACGAAAAAAAAGCCGGTCGGAAACAACGCGGGCTGCCTGCCTTTCATCAGCTCTTTCGCGTCGTTTCCTGCCGACGTAGCTTATCATTCTACCTTTAACACGCGTTTTAACGAAAATGTACCGGCTACCGGATCAGGCGGCGTTCCCGCTTCCCGGCCGACTTCCCGAACGTTGGCAGGCCTGTTCAAATTCCCGCAGTTTCTGCCGGGCTTCCGCGCTCAGCCGGGTCGGCACCTGTACTTCCACCGTCACATACTGATCGCCTTTGACCGACGGATCTTTCATGGACACAATGCCCTTTCCTCTCAGGCGCAGCCTGGAACCGGACTGGGTCCCTTCCTTTATCCGGCACAGCACGCTGCCGGTCAGGGTAGGCACTTTGACCTCGCCGCCCAGCGCGGCCACGTAAAACGGCACGGCCGCCGTTGTGTAAACGTCCAGTCCTTTTCTTTCATATACGGCGGAGTTTTCCACATGGACAGTCAGTATAAGGTCTCCGGCTTCGCCGCCGTTTACGGCCATGCCCTTTCCTCTCAGGCGGATCTTCTGGCCTTCGTCTATACCCGCCGGAATGCGGACTTCCACAGACCGGCGGACGCTTCCCGACCCGTCCCGCAGATCGAGCGTCTTACGGCAGCCCAGAGCCGCCTCCTCAAAGCGGATCGTCACTTCCGACCGAAGATCCTGACCTCTCTTTCGGAAATGTCCCTCCTGTCCGAACATATCGTCTTCAAAACCGCTGCCAAAACCGCCGAACCCGTTTTTGAACCCAAAGGAACCGCCGAAAATATCTTTCAGTATATCGTCCATATCGCCGGCGTCCCCGCTGAAATGATACGCCTTAAAACCGCCG